>JBEGML010000337.1:0-9408 GCA_041183145.1 Bacteroidota bacterium
ATCCAAAATAGGTCTTATATCTTTGGAGTATGAAACAGCGGCGGTGGTGTCACATACCTTTGAATCGAGAGGATTTTTCGGATATAATTCTTCCACATTATCGTAATAGCAGGAAGTGAAAACTGTAAGTGCCGACAGAAGAATGGCAAGATTTTTTTTCATGTTCAGTTATTTTTTGCGCCCTGTAATATCCAGTAGCGAATAAGATCAATATCGCGCTGTGCCAATCGCGCACCGCCCAGAGGCATGCTGCCCTCATCAATTTCTTCTAACAGATGGCTTTCATCAGGGTCTCCGGCTTCTATATGACCATTTTCAATGACTTCGTCGTAGTTGGTGAAAGGTTCAGCCTCTTTACTGCCTTGAGCGCCATGACAGGCAGAAGCGGTGCAATTACCGATGATGATGGGTTGAACATCGCGGCTGAAGCTCACTTCGGTGCCGGGAGTAGCGGCAGGTTCGTGCTTACATGCAGCAACAAAAATCAGCATGATAAAAACTGCACCATATCGGAAGAAGGAATGTCGCATATTATTCTGTTGTTTCAAACTTACGCAAAAATGCAGACTTTTTATTCGGGGTGCCCAAAGTATACTGATAGGATGCCTCATTTTTTTCTTTTTTCTCAAGCCTGCGCTTATCAGGTTTGACCTCCTTGATGGCATTATTAAATTTATCTTCAGAAGAAATAACCATCATATTGCCCGACTGGTAGTTAAAAAAGTACCAGTGCCCGCCATCATCTTCCAAATAGAGATTAAATAAATCACCACTGCGCTTTTTCACCACCTCAAGCTTCCCTTTAAAGTACTTGTTAAGCTGAGATTTGCCCATGATTCCAAGGCCAATAGGACCTTCTGAAACGAAAGAGCGCGTTGTCGGATTCCATTTCATTTTCAGGTCACTCAGGAACATGGTATGTTCAAGTTCATCAGGAACCTTTTTGTAGGCGCCGTAAAGATTTACCTGAGAAATTAGGCGATCGGCCTCTTTCTTACCAATCTTTTCTGCCACTGCCCTTTCGTAAACCGGCCTGCTGAAAGGCACAGGCAATTGTGAGCTGGAGGCTTCAAACATGTCACGCATCAATTTCATTGCTCCATCGTCGATGAAAAAATCGAGTGCCATGATAAGTTCAAAATTCATGGAGTCATTGACGGTATTGTGAACTCCATTACCAAAAGCATTTAGTTTGAGTTGTCCGAGATTATTGCTAATGTCGATTTTTCCTTCGCAATAAACTTTACAGGAGGAGGTGTTCAGACTTACGAAGTTCCCGGGAAAATTCAGGTCACGAATTTTTTCACGGTTTGAAACACGATATTCTCTGGCATCCTTGTCGTAGTATATAAATCCGCTGGTAAGAATAATTTCCCAATCACCCGTGTTTCTGCGTGAGGTCTGGAAGGTGGAATAAACCTGCGCGGTATCGGTTGCAGCGAGAAGACCGGTAACCAGTTTCTTTCTGGTACTTGCATCGAAAACAGAATCTCCGAGAGGAATGAATACCTCTTTAGGATTCACGTCACCAGAAAACTCAATCCAGTTTTTTGGAATTGCGCAATCATGATTCATGCGGAAAGAGCCTTTAAAGCCAAGATTGGGATTACTTGCGATCAGGCTGATGTTGCCCTTGTAATCAAAATAAGGGCTTAGCTTAAAGTTTGAAGATTCAGGAATTTCACCCTCTGCAACGGTTTGGTTGGATGCATCTGTACTGAGTTTGGTGAAGTGCAGTATTTGTTCTTCGCCAAGTTCATCGGTGTAGGTATAATCAGCGTTACCACTGTAACTTTTCTTGCCATAAATATCAATCGTTGCATTGTAAAGTTTATGATACTTAGTAATGATGTTGGCCACGACTGTTGCTCTTTTAAGTGTTTCTATAATGGCTTTTCTCAGAATAGTAACATTACCGCTATCAGGGAAAATACGGGCATCAGCCACACTGATAAGTCTTACCTCATGGCAGTGAATAATACTGGTTTTAATATCATATCTGGCTCTGGGTGATAAAAATCTGAGTGAATCCTGATCGGGGTGCATGGAGATAAATTCGGCCCCGGATAAGTCCATTTCTTCACCCTGAGAATCGGTAACAGTACTCTTTTTGTCGGCAGACAATTCAAGGTTGTCTTTTTCCATGAACCATTTGAACTGATCCATGTAACACATATACTGATTGGAAGGAAACTTAACATAGGAGCCGCCTCCGTTAGATTTGAATTCAGCGACTTTTGTATCAAAATCAACGTGGGATTTGAAATTAACTGTTGCAATACCTATGTCACTGGCTGCACCACTCTGAATTTCAAAGTCGCAGGTATCGGCATCGAAGAAACGTTCAGAAAACATGAGGTTGCGCGATTTCAAATCTGCTTTGTAAAAGCTGATTACGCCACTGCCGGTCATACCGTCGGGTCTGAGCGTAGTTGATCCTTTATGCTTGGCAATACCACCATACATATCGAAAGGATGAAATTCCTTGTTTCGGGAAACCATGTAGTCAGCAAGAGGCATCCAGTGAATGTAGGCACTGTCGGCAACCGCCATGGGGAATTGCTTTTGCCCCCCTCTTGGTTTATTATCAAATTTCTCCGACCATGTGTTCATAGAGTCAGGGAAGAATTGAAAATCCTTTGAAGTTGTAGTGGAGGTGACATATTCAAGATTACCGTCACCACGCAGCCCCTTGTTGCTCATACTGATTTCGCTGAGGTATCTTCCCTTACCGCCGTAGGCCGGGTAGCCATCAGCCGGAGTCATCGTTTTGAAACCAAGTGATCTGTCGGGCTGTAACCTGAGCGTCTCATCGAAATTCGGGAAGATGCCACCTGACTCAAAATCACCTGTGAAGGCAAGCGCATCATTTGTGAAGTTATCAAGCGAATCGATAGTAAATGGATCGAGATGAAAGTATACCTTATCTCTCTTGTATACATTCTTGAACATGCATTTAGTATCATAGTATACATAGGAGTCTTTTCTGGAGTTAAATATTGGATATTGCGGATGATTCACCACCCCGGACTTGTTGTTAAAATAATCAATCAGAAGGTCACCATTGATATGTTCAATGACCGATTTCACGAAAGACATTTTAAACTGACCGTTTTCATCTTTTTCACCCGTGCTAACCCTGATGCGCAAGGAATCAACGTTGGTAAGGTTAATTTTAAATTTATCGTATTCGAAGGAAAACTCTTTTCCGAAAAACTGAAAGCGTCCGGCATTTACAACCCCGGCAAAATTAAAGTCACGATTTTTTTTGATGGTCACCGTTTCATTTTTGGGAATGATATTCACGGCCTGAGAATCGGAGAGGAAGATCTGATTCACGCCAAAAACCTTCAGGTCAAAGTTGAGCAGGTTCAGTTGAGCATTACTTTGATTTCGCCCCTGAGTAGAATTAAAACTGATAACATCATAATCCTTTTTACCATTCTTGTATTTAATGTAATCAAATGTTCTTTCAAGCACCACAACCTGGTCTGAGCCGCCTTTGTAGAGCAGAAATCCCTTTTGAGCGAGGCCAAGAAGCAGGGGGCGGCAGCTTTCATGAGTAATCCGTGATTCACGTGCGAATTCATCAATATTAATAATGCGGGATTTATGTCTTTCGGAGAAACCTTTTAAAAGGCTTAACGGATGCTGCTCATCCAAACCCTGTAATCTGTTAAATCTGGCATCTTTAAAAAAGCTGGTTGACTCAAAATTTGCATTATTTTCTGTGGAGCCCTGAATCATGCGTAAATCGATCTGAGGCTCATCGAGCTTCCAGTAAAGAGCCTCGATGTACATATCAATCTGGTGATAGGAATCGAAATAAGGCGAACGTGCAATTCCGCTATTGTCACGTATAAGAGATAACTCTTTGTCTTTAAAAATAAATTTCAGGGCCAGTCCGGGATGATAGATAGAATCATTTTCCCAATAGATAACAACGGCTGCCTTTTCAGAGGCAATTCGATCGGTACGAATAGTAAAGCTGTTAGATGCAGCCACAAGAAAAATACTTTTGTTTCTTTTAAATCTGAGTGTAGCAGGATTAGCCTCATCACCTGTTCCCAGTACCTTGGATCCGCGCACCTGAAATCCACCTTCATAATCTACCTCGGGGTAGATATTCGGTATCTGAAATCTTTTGCTGTATGAATTAAATTCCGGGTAACTTGCTTTATCGCCTGTCATGTCTGCAAGAACCTTGTCACTTAGTTGACCCAGAAGAGGTTGTGTAAAATAGGCCTTGTTGTAATAGGTAACACTATCAGCAGTATAGGCAGAAGACTTCATCTGTATGCGATACTTTTTCAGCTCCGCCCATGAAATTTCGGGGTTAATATTGGCTCTCGTCCATTCTACCCTTCCGCCCTCACCAATCCATGTACCTGAGGTTGGATAGTAGACGCCTCTCGTTTTAAGGATGACAGCACTATCGCCTTTGCTTCTGCAAATCAGGGTTTGGTTATTTCCGAAAACAACCTTTGGAACACTGTCGTATTCAAATTTGTATTCAGATGAACTTGAAATCCATTCTGTTGTAGCAGAGGTAAAAACTGCATTGCGAGAGAAGAGGTTCTCGCTCATCTGCATATAAGACTGGAAGGTGGTGATGGTTTTGGCGCTCTGAGTTTTTTCTACACTCTTTTGCCAGGCTTCAAAACTTCCTGATGGTTGCGGCTTGTTGACGAAATTCATCATAGACGAGAGGAAGTTTTTGAAGTCAGGAAATGGCTTCAAACGCTTTTTGAGCATGAAATTACAGATGTCTTTGATGTACTGCTTTTTATCAGGGGTGAACTTTCCGCCATTGTAGACCACTGCAAACTCATCTATGAATTCGCGACCGGTCTTTTTGTCTGACTGTTCAAAAAAGCTGTGCAGTTCTTCAATGAAAGCCTCGTCTTCAGCCGGGAAAGTCTTGATCTGCGACTGAGCGGGCGAATTAAAACTACAGAAGAAGAAAGAGGAAAGTAATAGAAAAAATAATGGAGATTTCATTTGATGGCATGGATCATTTCCCAGCCTTCATGATCGAAAATTTTCCTGATTCTGAATCCGTGCTTTTGTAATGCGTCAGAAAGAAGCGCTGTATCGGTACTGTAGAAGCCACTGAGTAAAAGGTGTGCTCCGGCTTTAAGCGATTTTTCGTATTCAGGCAAATGATTCAGCAAGATATTTCGGTTAATGTTGGCGAGTATCAGGTCGAAGATACTGCCTTTCATCTGTTCCACGCTACCCTCTCTTACTTTTATTTTTTGGCAATTATTTAACAAAGAATTGTTAATGGTTGCTGCTACAGATTCAGGCTCGATGTCGATGCACAACACTTGCTCAGCTCCGAGCTTCTCTGCAATAATTCCCAGCACCCCTGTTCCACAACCCATATCCAGAACGTGCATTCCCTTGAGATCGATATTAAACAAAGCATCCGACATGAGGCGGGTAGTGCTGTGGTGACCGGTGCCGAATGCCATCCTGGGATGCACCACAACTTCAAGACGAAAGCCCTCGGAAGGCTGGTGAAATGGTGCCCTGATTCTTACCAGATTGCCAATCTCCACCGCAGGATATTCCTTTTCCCACTCAGCATTCCAGTTTTGATCTGCCCACTCTTTTACTTCCCATTCGAAAACCTCCATTTCTGCCCTGCGTAAAAGCTCTACCCTAGAAGGAAGCTGACGGCTGTTCTGTGGCTCTGAGATAAATGCCTTCAGCAGTCCGTCTTCCTCTGTAAAATAATCGAAACCAATCTCACCTAACTCCTGAGTTAAAATATCGTACCAGGGAGCCGGTGGATCAACACGAAAAATATATTCTGTGTATTTCAAATTTTTTCTGCTGTAAAGGGGTTCTTTATAACTAGGATGCCTTTATGATGTTAATGAAATCATCAGGCTTCAGCGAGGCCCCGCCAATGAGTCCGCCATCCACATCAGGTAAACTGAATAATACTGAGGCATTGGAAGGATTGCAACTGCCGCCGTATAAGATACGCACAGCGTTTGCGCAAGCTGAACCGAACATTTCAGAGACTGACTTCCTTATGAATGCATGCATCTCCTGGGCCTGCTCCGGTGAGGCAGTCTTTCCGGTTCCTATGGCCCACACCGGCTCGTAGGCAATGACTAAGGCTGATATTTGTTCAGGACTAAATTCAGAAAGTTCTGCTTCCATCTGCATCCTGATGACCTGAAAATGTTGTTGCATGTCACGTTCAGGCCCTGTTTCACCACAACACCAAACAGGCATCAGTTGATGTGCGAATGCCATCCTGAGCTTAGATGAGATAGACTCATGTGACTCAGAAAACAACAATCGTCTTTCAGAATGTCCGATAATCACCGCTTTAGCACCACAGGCAGCAATCATGGCGGCACTCACCTCGCCTGTAAAGGCACCTGACTCATGAGCTGAACAGTTCTGCGCACCAATCCAAACTTCTGAACCCGAACATTTTTCAGCTGCAGCAGAAATGTAGGGGAAAGGGGTAAAACAAATGACCGCGGATTTGTTATCATGCTGTTTGTATTCCACAACGGCATCAATTAGCATCATGGCCTCAACTGGCATCAGGTTCATTTTCCAGTTACCTGCAATAATCTTCTTTCTCATCCAGCGAAAATAACCATAATGGCTTTAGGACAATCTAACTCTCGGGTCTAAACGTGCATACACCATATCCACCAGTAAATTAATAACAACAAAAATCATAGACAGCATTAGCACTGCACCCATCACCACCGGAAAATCAAAATTTTCCAATGCATCTACCATCTCTTTCCCGAGACCGTGCCATCCGAAAATATATTCTATGAAAACTGCGCCTGCAAGCAATCCTGCAAACCAACCTGAAACAGCGGTAACAACAGGATTGAGCGCATTGGGAAGCGCATGAACAAAAAGTATCCTTGTTTCAGAAAGTCCTTTGGCACGTGCAGTTCTGATATAATCCATCTGCATCACCTCAAGCATAGAATTGCGGGTAAGCTGAATCACCAGACTCAAAGGTCTTATACCCAGTGTAAAGGCAGGTAAAATAAGGTTAAGGGGGCTCAGAACCTTTCCCCGTCCCAGGTCATCAATTTCATAAAGGCTTCCTGTCATTGGCAGGCCGGTATATTCAGACCATTCGTATCCAAACAACCATGCCACCAGAATAGCGATAAAAAAGGAAGGACCTGCCATTCCGAGCACTGCCACGAATTGTACGAGATAATCGATGAAAGATCCGGCACGTGAAGAGAGCCAGATACCGGTGAGAACCCCTGTCACAGTGGCAAATAACATGGCGGTGAACGCCAGCACAACGGTGGCAGGCATAGCAGAAAGCAGTATAGCGCCCACACTGCGCTTACTTTGAAAAGACTTACCCAGATCGGGCCATTTAAGAAGAATAAAATAATGTTCAGTGCTTATAATTTCAAAATGATGCGGATCACTTAATCTATCAATTCCAAGCAATCCGCTCTTGCCGGGGGTGTGGAGAGAGACAGGAGAAACCTGATTGAGGTAGGCAAGAAAACGTTTCCACACCGGACGGTCAAGACCTAATTCCCGGCGAATGGCATCTTCACTGGCTTTATCTCCGCGCTGACCGGCCATCATTTTGGCAGGGTCGGCAGGCAATAGAAAAAACAGAGAAAAGGTTAGAATCAGAACCCCGAAAGCAACGGCAGCACCATAGGCAAGTTTACGGAGTATGAGTGCTGCCATGAATCAGAGCGGATATTTTTTGGAAAATTCACTGAATGAAGGGAAATCATTGTAGTGCCACATGTCTGTAACAGTGCCCTTGCGCAACAGCATCAGGCCCGGATTGCTGCGGATCATGGTTTTCAGCGTAGTCTCATCCGTCATGTAGAAAGGAAATGCTGCCTGATGTTCATGCCTGAATTTTTCAACCACAGCAGGGTCAGATGCTGAGAGACCGATGAAAGGGATTTTATTTTTTTCACATTCAGCAGCAAAGGCAGTGATATCGGGCATAGCTGCAGCATCCGCCTTTTTGATATCATAACACACCAGAAGAAAATAGTATCCTTCATGATTCAGCACTTCCTCTGTGATGTCACCATCATCATTGGAGATATTGAAATCATGTATGGGAGGTTTATCACCCTTTCTTACGAGCTTATCAATGCGATCAACGAATTTATAGGTAGAATCAAGGTCAGCAATCTGAGCAGGAGAAAATTCAGATTTCTTACCGTCTTTCTCATAAATGAACACCATCACCGTACTGTCTGTGATAGCACCCGGAGGCAGCTGCATACCTTCGCTGATATTCTTGCCTATGGCATAGGGTCTGAAATCTTTTAGTGGAAGATGATTGTAACAATGCAAGGTAAACCAAGTCACAGCCAAAGCAGAGAGTGCAATCAGGATTCTATCTCCTTTTGTTGAAAGCAAGGAGAGGGTTTTATTTCTGTAGAGAAAAATTGGAGTAATAAAGACAAGTAGCACCACATCTTTGGTGAAACTTTGCCAGGGCGTAAGTTTTAGAGCATCTCCGAAGCAACCGCAATCGGTAACCTTGTTAAACCAGGCAGAATAAAAGGTCAGGAATGTGAAAAACACAATCATCAGCATTAGAGACCAGGAGGTGAATTTCGGCCAGGTTCCGCTGAGTGTTGTAATGCCGCATACCACTTCAAAAATGCAGATAAGCATAGCCAAAAAGAGCGCTGCAGGCTTCATAAAAGGCATGCCAAAAACATCGAAGTACTCTTGTAATTTATAGCTGAATCCTACAGCATCATTTGCCTTGATCATCCCTGAAATGATGAACAGGATCCCTACAAAAATTCTCGAAAAAGTTGCAAGTTGCTTCATAATTTTATTTCATTTAAGTTCAACAGAAATCAGACCGATTCATCTAACCTGATGAGCGCAAAGAGAGCGTAATTGATCATGTCCATAAAGTTTGAATCAGCACCTTCTGAAACAAGCGTCTTTCCTGCATTGTTTTCCATTTGTCTGATGCGGTGAATTTTCACCAGAATCATGTCGGTGAGCGAACTCAGTCTCATCTCGCGCCATGCCTCATCATAATCATGATTTTTATCATTCATCAAGTGAAATGCACCTGTGGCAAAACGATCATAATCATCTACCAGAAGTCGGGTATCAGCAGGCGGTTCCTGTGCAGGTCCCTTCTCAAGCTGAATCAATGCAATGATTGAATAGTTGACCAATCCGATATATTCACCCCTCACATCTTCTTTCACACGACTCTCGCCCTTTTCTTCAATACTGCGAATACGCTGTGCCTTGATAAAAACCTGATCAGTAACCGAGGAAGGTCTGAAAACACGCCATGATGCTCCGTAATCTTTGAGCTTAGCCACGAATACATCTTTACATGTTTGTTGTGCATGCAGGTATTGCCTGCGGGTTTTCTCCAAA
>JBEGML010000338.1:0-2515 GCA_041183145.1 Bacteroidota bacterium
CAGCAGAAATGCCCAATCAAGGTATTTTCAATAACCTCATCACAAGCATTAACGACTTAATAAAAAAACGCGACGATCAGTTAAATGAATTGACGCCCGACAACCGAATCATCAGATTAATGGAAGCAAAGATTGAGGAAAAGAAAAGGGCCTTTAGTCAAGCCATTCTCACTATTGAAGACGCAATCGCCTCCAAAGAAAAAAATCTACTCCAAAGAATTTCTGAATACGAAACCAAATTCGGAACCCTACCGGTTCAGGAAATAGAGTACAATCGCATGCAGCATATATACGGAATAAATGAACAATTCTACAATATGCTGTTGAGCAAAAAAGCCGAATTCGCCATAAGCATTGCCGGCTTTGTTCCTCAAAATGTGATCCTCGAAAACGCAGAACCTCCGGCAATTCCTGTAAAACCAGATCGCAGCCAGGCTGTAATAGTAGGAGTCGTCATTTCACTTCTATGCTCAGTCTTGCTAGTTTTCATCAGATACATGATGTTCAATAACATCACAACTATTGCAGAAGTCAGAAAATACACCAATCACGCGGTACTTGGAATTGTTCCAAAATTCAAGAAAGAAATACCGGTTTCACAATTACTGGTTGACAAACACCCCAAAAGTTCAATCTCAGAGGCATTCAGATCTCTTCGTACCAATCTGCAGTTCATCTCCAGTGGCGGTGGTGCAAAAATTATTTCAGTCAGCTCATCAATCTCCGGAGAAGGAAAAACTTTCGTTGCCATCAATCTGGGTGGAATCATAGCATTCGCAGGAAAAAAAGCTATCCTTCTGGATCTTGATATGAGAAAACCAAAGATTCACATCGGATTTAATGCCCCCAATACTTTGGGAATGAGTACACTTTTAATCGGAAATGATACCCTGAAAAACACCATTCAACACAGCTCATTCCCCAACCTTGATTTTATTACCGCAGGACCTGTTCCTCCAAACCCGAGTGAACTCATCATTTCAAAAAAAATGGACGAAATACTCGAAGAACTCAAAAAAGTTTACGACGTCATCATTATTGATAACCCTCCTGTAGGTATTGTATCTGATGGTATAGCCAATATGCAGAAAGCCGACTACCCAATCTTTATTTTCAGGGCAAACTATTCCAAAAGAGAATTTCTATCAAATCTCTCAGGCCTGGCAACCGAAAACAATATCAAAAACATGTCCATCATTCTAAATGGAGTAGATGCATCTACATCTGCCTACGGCTACAAATACGGTTATGGTGGCGGTTATGGGTACGGGTACGGATATGGCTACGGATATGGCTACGGGTATGGGTACGGCTACGGGTATTACGAAGACGACAAACCCAGGAAATTACCTTTCTGGAAAAGATTTCTCAGCATAGATGAACAAACACAAAAGGATTAATCTTGGAAATTATTCAAACCCCCATTTCTGGACTTCTGCTCATTAAAGCAAGAGTTTTTTGTGACCACAGAGGGGCCTTCTTTGAGTCCTTCAACTCCCTTCTGGCAGAGAACACAGCCGCTCCAGCCAGCTTTGTACAAGACAATCATTCTGTTTCATTGAAAAACGTGCTGCGCGGATTGCACTTCCAGACACCACCCTTCGATCAGGGAAAGCTCGTTCGTGTTGTACAAGGAAAAGCACTTGATGTGGTGGTGGATATCCGTTCAAAAAGCCCCACCTTCGGGCAACATTACAAGGTGCTTCTTGAGGCACCCGGACACAATATGCTCTGGGTTCCACCTGGAATGGCTCACGGTTTTCTCTCGCTAGAAGACCAAACTATTTTCCTCTATAAATGCACAGCACCTTACCGCAAAGAATCTGAAAGAGGTTTACTCTGGAATGATCCCCTTCTGAATATAGAATGGGGCATCAAAGACCCCATCTTGGCGCCAAAAGATCTTGAATATCCGGAATTCAGCCAATTGGAACCTTTTTTCTGAGGCCTTTTTTCAGTATTTTCGCCCTCCCGGCAAAATTTTTAAAATTCGGTGTACCAGCAGGAAATCATCTTTTTCAGCGTCATGCTGATTTTTAGCAGCATTTTCTCATTGTTGATAAATGCCCTATTTATCAAGTTCTCAAAAAACCTGGGGATGAGGAACATTGATGAAAACACCATTAGATGGGCATCTCAATCAAAACCCGCTTTAGGTGGAATTTCGTTCTTTATCAATTTCCTGTTCTCAATAACCTTATTCCTTATGTTTAATCCCCAAAGAGAACTTTTGGGTAATATTCAGGTCTTGGGGCTGGTTCTTTCCTGTAGTACGGGCTTTCTGGCAGGCCTCGCGGATGATGCCTACAACACCAAACCCCTGCTTAAATTTCTGGCCCAGCTATCTTGCGCACTAATTCTTATTTTCTCCGGAACAAGCATTCACCTCTTTGAATATGAATGGTTGAATTTCTTCATCACTATATGCTGGGTTGTGGGAATTATGAATTCCATAAATATGCTTGATAATATGGATGCCATTACCACGTCAACATCGATTTGCATCATCCTAAGT
>JBEGML010000339.1:0-4114 GCA_041183145.1 Bacteroidota bacterium
GGTAACAATCAGGGTGTAGTCTCTGAAACGTTCGGCAAAAACCAGCGCGTTGTCGGTGAAGGAGATGCTCAGCCAGAGTGATAAGGCAAAGAGGGTACCCGCAAAAATGATGATGCCACCAATAGTTGGCACTTTTTTCTTGTGCAACTTCCTTTCGGCATCAGGTTCATCATTTAAATTTTTTAGCTCGGCAACTTTGATTAATGAAGGTGTGAAAAATATCACGATAAGTAAAGCAGTGAAAAAGGCTAGAATATATACCGACATAAATTTGAATTAATACAAAAGTATGAATTTATCTTCCTTACTAAAAATCAATGTACTGGTTCCAAAGCCTGGTTCCAATCGAAAGATTGATCCAGCTGCTTTGGTTGCTTCCTCCTGCCATTTTGAGTCCTGCAGCAATGCAAAGATTGGTCTTTCTGTTCAGCAGATAACCAAAGTTTATTTCGCGTATGCTTCTGAAATAAGCTGTTCCCTGTCCGAATTCCGCTTCGGGCGGAGGAGGTGGTGCATTCAATATCTGATTGCCTGTGGGTGCCGTTAAGGGCAGTAAACTGTTTCCTGCACGCCACTGTTCAAAATAATTGATCTTGGCCCAGAAGAAGAAATCTTTGATTCTGTAGTTTGCCGTGGCCACCCATTCCTGGAAATTTGCTCCAAGGCTGTGTGTGAGGCTTTGATTGTAATGATGAAACCCTTGTAAATCATTCTGGAATATAGACGGAGTCTGGTAGGTATGCGGATTTACTCTGTTGTACTCCAGCAACAAATTCAAGTTTTTTATTCCTGCTGTATGTCTTGATCTGATTCCGGTCTGAAAACCTCCTCTGTTTTTTCCGTTATAGGCAGCCTGCCCGTATACCGTGATGTTCTTCAGGATATTAGCTGAGAGGTTTATGCCAGCAAGCCTGTTTACTTTGTCGCTGCTGCCAAACGCAGAGGCCGGCAAAGGTGCTGCCATCCAGACGGGGAAGTCTCTCCATATTGTGCTGTAGAAGAATCCGGCTTCAAGAAATTTCGCAGGCTTCCATGTCAGATATTGGAAGCTATACCCTTTTCTTTCAAATACAGGTTCGCTGAGCGGATTGAAGATGTAGGCTCCATATCTCAGTGTCTGCAAATTGCTCCAAACACTGGTGTAGGTAAAGGATTTATTGATTATTGTAAGCTGCGCGAAGGGCATCACAAAGGCATTGTCACTGAGCAATAAAGAGCGGTAGCCGTTGCCAACAAAGAACTTATCGTGTCCGGCGCGAATCATCATCCAGGCCGTTGGTCTCCAGCCGAGGCTTCCCCATGCCATAGCAAAGTCTGAACCATTTACTTTAAAAGGTTTTGCGCGCCCCTGCTGTGGAAATACTTTTAGACTGTCTGTAAATTCTCTGACGTAGAGTGGGTAGCGCGATTGATTTTCCAGGAAAGATGTCTCAAGGTAAAAACTCCTTCCGATAGAGGCAGAAACTCTCACTCCTCTGGTATTCCTGAAAAGGGTGTCGCCATTTACTATATCAGGGCCGTATTCAAACAAAAACAAGGGATCAAAACTGATTTTGAAATCTGAGGAATCCACCTGAAGCAAATGCTCGGTCTTTAGTTTTCTGAGGAAGCGGCTCTTGTAGTCAAGTTGTCCGAAATACTTCTCTTCTAAAGTTGAAATACTGTCATTATTTATATTAAATCCATTTATAAAAGGCCTTAGCGATCCGGCAGGCAATCCTGACTTTTCGTTTTGCTCTATGCTGAGGTCGTTGAGGTAAAAAAAGTATGACTTACGACAGGTTGCGCCGATGCACCTCCGTATAGCAGGGTGAAAAGGATAGCTATTAATGAAGATACTCTCAAGCCAGAACTCCTTTTTCTTGTATTTCCTGATATACTGATCTGATGCCGTCTTCGAGTTCAATCCTGTGTTTCCAGCCCAGGTGGTGCAGATAACTTACATCCATGAGCTTGCGTGGTGTGCCATCAGGTTTTTCGGGGTTCAGACGAAGTTCGCCTTCATATCCTGTCACCTTTTTAATGAGCATGGCAAGGTCATAGATGCTGATATCTTCTCCTGTACCTACATTCACGAATTGTGCTTCGTTGTAATCTTTCATCAGGAAGTAGCAGGCATCTGCAAGATCGTCTACATGCAGAAATTCGCGCATGGGCTTGCCGCTGCCCCATAATTCTACCGATCCGGCTCCGCTTTGTTTGGCGGTATGAAACTTCCTTAATAGTGCAGGCAGAACGTGTGAGTTGTTTAAATCATAATTGTCATTGGGGCCGTAAAGATTCGTCGGCATTGCAGAGATAAAATTGCATCCGTACTGCGAACGGTAGGCTTCGCACATTTTGATACCTGCAATTTTAGCAATGGCATAGGGCTCGTTGGTTGGTTCCAGCAGTCCGCTTAGCAGGTATTCTTCTTTCAAAGGCTGTGGAGCCATTTTTGGATAGATGCAGGAAGATCCAAGAAACAGAAGTTTCTTTACACCTTGCAAATAGCTCTGGTGTATGACGTTATTCTGAATCATCAGATTCTCGTAAATAAACTGTGCCCTATAGGTGTTATTCGCCAATATGCCGCCTACCCTGGCGGCAGCCAGAAATACATATTCGGGTTTTTCCTGCTCAAAAAAACGGCTTACCGCAGATTGATCGGTGAGATTGAGTTCTGATGATTTGCGCATGATGATTTGTCTGTATCCTTCTTCATTCAGTTTGCGCACTATGGCTGAACCCACCATGCCGCGGTGACCCGCAACGTATATTTTACTATTTTTTTCCATAATCATTCCGGTATAAAATTAAATAAAAGAGATTACTATTCTTTTCTGTTTACCAGGGCACCTCCCAACAGGCCGGCGCTCATACTGAGCAAAAATCCTATGAATAAGGTGCCGAAAATGGTTTTATTCACTTCTGCAGCCGGACTAAAACTCTTTCTCAGAATTTCAGAGTTCGCCTTGATATCGGCTTCATTTTTTCCTTCTTTTCTGAAATGATTCTCTGCATTTCTTATCAGCTTTTCAGCATACTGCGGATCGTGAACCTGAGTATACCAGCCTACAGAGGCACCCAGGAACAAGGCGGTAATAACACTCACCATCATGCCTCTTTTAAGAGGTATCTTCAGACTTACCTTTCCTTTAAGATCTGCTTTGTATAAAAATATGACCCTGCTGATGCCAAGAAGCAGAATGAAAGATTGAATTAAACCAGACCAAAGCCTGAGCGGATGATCATCCTGCAGAAAAACAGAACTTAAAATCATCCACATCGCGGCAAGTAAGCCGGTCAAAAATCCGACAGCCAGATCCTTTCTCAAAATTAGCCATTCATAGAGAGAAGGAACTCATCATTGCTGCGTGTTCCTCTCAGATGATCGCGCATAAATTCCATCGCCTCCACAGGGGTCATGTCGTTGAGATGATTTCTCAATACCCAAATCTTCTGCAGGGTTTCTTTATCTACCAAAAGGTCATCGCGTCTTGTGCTTGAAGCCACAATGTCAATGGCAGGGAAGATACGCTTGTTCGATATTCTTCTGTCAAGCTGCAATTCGCTGTTTCCTGTTCCTTTAAATTCTTCGAATATGACTTCATCCATTTTAGAACCTGTATCGGTGAGAGCAGTTGCCAAAATGGTAAGTGAACCTCCTTTTTCAATTTTTCTCGCAGCACCAAAGAAACGTTTTGGTTTTTGCAGGGCATTTGCATCAACACCGCCGCTAAGCACTTTTCCTGAGGCAGGCTGAACGGTATTGTAGGCACGGGCCAACCTTGTAATCGAGTCGAGCAGTATCACTACATCATGTCCGCATTCAACCAGTCGTTTTGCCTTCTCAAGCACAATACCTGCAATCTTCACATGCCTGTCAGCAGGTTCATCAAAGGTTGATGAAACAACCTCGGCCTTTACGCTTCTTGCCATATCGGTAACCTCTTCAGGTCTCTCGTCAATAAGCAGAATGATAAGGTATACTTCCGGATGGTTGTGGGCTATGGCATTTGCAATTTCCTTCAGGAGCATGGTCTTTCCTGTTTTTGGCTGCGCCACAATGAGTGCTCTTTGTCCTTTACCAATGGGGGTTACCAGATCTACAATTCTTGTTGATAAGGTCTGG
>JBEGML010000340.1:0-8343 GCA_041183145.1 Bacteroidota bacterium
AAAACACGCGTTCTGGTCAGAAATATTTTTGAAATAAATTATTTTTTAGTCCAAACTGAACTTGATGCTTTACTACTTGAAAATAATCTCATTAAGCAGCATCAACCTCGCTATAACGTTAATCTCAAAGACGATAAAACTTATCCATGGATCTGTATTCGGAATGAACCTTTCCCTCGGGTTTTTTCCACCCGAAAAAGAATCTCCGACGGCTCCCAGTATTTCGGCCCTTTCCCTTCCGGAAAGATGATGTTCACCCTTCTGGATCTTATCCGGAAACTCTTCCCGCTTCGCTCTTGCAGTTTGCCACTTACATCAACATCCATTCAGAAAGGGAAATACCGCGTTTGCCTGGAATACCATATCGGTAACTGCCTTGGCCCATGCGAAGGAAAACAATCAACCAGTGAATATGATTTTCAGATTCAACAAATCAGACAAATCATCAAAGGGCACACATACTCCATCATACGTGAGCTAAAAAAAGAAATGGAGCGGCTGGCTTCTGAACTCAAATTCGAGAAAGCACATCAGGTAAAGGAACGAATAGATATTCTCGAACAATATCAGGGCAAATCAGCTGTGGTTAGCCCTGTTGTCGATGAGGTAGATGTTCTTACCCTCGCAACCTTGAACGACTCCGATACCGCAGCAAATTATTTTAAGGTGGTGCAAGGCGCTGTCGTTATGGGCCAGTCAATTGAAATGAAAAGAAAACTCGACGAAAGTCCTGCTGAGCTTTTATCGCTTGCCTTCGCAGAATTTCGTCTTCGCTTCGAAAGTCAGGCTACCGAAATAATTGTGCCTTTTCTTCCCGATATTGATATTCCCGGTATCACTTTTACCGTTCCACAAAAGGGTGATAAAAAGCGTTTGCTTGAACTGTCAGAACAGAATGCGCTCGCTTATCTTAAAGAGAAACAAAAGCAACAAGAACTTGTCGATCCTGAACGGCATACCAAGCGTATCATGGCTCAGATGAAGTCAGACTTACGCATGACCGAAGAACCTCGACACATCGAATGCTTTGATAACTCAAATTTTCATGGCGACTTTGCCGTGGCCGCCATGACGGTCTTCAAAGATGGTAAACCCAGCAAAAAAGACTATCGGCACTTTAATATCAAAACAGTCAGCGGCCCCGATGACTTTGCCTCCATGGAAGAAATTATTTATCGACGTTACAAAAGGGTTCTTGAAGAAAATCTCTCTCTTCCTCAGCTGATTGTGATCGATGGCGGCAAAGGTCAATTAAGTGCTGCTATGAAAAGTCTAACCGCACTTGGCCTTTTTGGAAAGCTTACCATTATTGGCATTGCCAAAAGATTGGAGGAAATATATTTTCCGGGAGATTCAGTGCCATTGTATATCGACAAGAAAAGCGAAACCCTTAAAATTATTCAGCATATTCGTGATGAGGCTCATCGTTTCGGTATCACTCATCACAGAAAAAAACGCGATAAGGGAACCTTGCATACCGAACTCATGCTCATAAGTGGAGTAGGAGAGGTCCTGGCAGAAAAACTACTGCGTATCTTTCGATCGGTGAAAGGAGTAAAAGAAGCAGGCATTGAAGAACTTAAAGCCTGCTGCGGTGAGTCTAAAGCAAAAAAAATCTTTGCCTATTTTCATCCTGATGTTCGCGAGTGATTTTCACTTACTTTTTTTCTCTATCATCCCAATCAACTGCTCCTTCATCTTTAATAGAAGCCTTATCATTTCTGCATGTTCTGCATGTTGATTGCTCTCGCCATTTCTGATTTTTTTTAGCGCTTCCCTGGCTCCTCTTATGGTTAATCCCTGCTGAATTACCAATGCATGTATTTGTTGTAATAGTGCTATGTCTTCACTGGTGTAATGCCGGTCTCCTTTTTTATTTTTTCTGGGCTTAATCTCATCAAATTTTTTTTCCCAACTTCTGATCTGAGATGGTGCAATCCCTAATATGCCCGATACCTCACTGATAGAATAAAATAAACGCTCTATTTCTTTTTCTCTGTATGGCATATTAAGCTTTTTTAATTCTTAACCAGGCTTCATAGGTCTCTAATGCCTTCTGATACCAGACTTCGCCAAATCGCCTAATTAACGGGTCTTTGAGAAATTTAATAACCGGCACATCTAATTTTTTTCCACAGCTTAAAGCAGGTTTGCATATATCCCAACTATGAAAATTTAAAGCAGTAAAATAAGCAAGCTTCTCAACCCTAATCGGATAAAGATGACATGAAACCGGCTTTCTGAAATTACTCTCTCCTGCAAGCCAGGCTTTTTCTATGGCACATTTTGCAACCTGCCCTTCATATGCAACAAATGCGCAGGCTCCCTTTTTATCTATTAGGGGTGTAACAAGTTCTCCGTCACTGTCTTTCTCCCAAACTCCTCTTAATTCAACCTCCTTCCTGCCCTGGGGTGTCATGTATTTCTGCGCTGCCGGCAGGACTTTCTCCAGTATTTCAATTTCTTCCGATTCAAGCGGAGCTCCTGATTCGCCCTCCACACAGCATGCACCAAGACAAGAACTGAGTTCACATACAAACTTTTTTTTGAAAAGTTCCTCTGAAATTAAAACATCATCTATCGCAATCATAAACCACCAAAAATTTTTCCGAAAACCTCATCAACGCGGTTTACCGTATGAACTTGTATGCCTTCTGCTTTTACATTCGATTTCATATTTCCATATCCCGAAATATAGATGTCGCGGTAGCCAAGCCTCGCAGCTTCCTTTATTCTTTGCTCAACTCTGCTTACCGGCCTGAGTTCGCCTGTGAGTCCAAGTTCGGCTGCAAAGCAGGTTCCCGAAGGTAAAGGAATATCTTCCCCCGATGAAAGTATAGAGCAGGCAATTGCCAGGTCTAATCCCGGATCCTCTGCCCTTATTCCTCCAGCCATATTCAGAAAAACATCCTTCATGCCTAACCTGAAGCCGCAACGCTTCTCCAGCACTGCCAGCAACATATTCATTCTGCGTATATCAAAACCGGTACTTGAACGTTGTGGCGTGCCATACGCAGCACTGCTAACGAGTGCCTGAACTTCTATCATCAGGGGGCGCATCCCTTCAAGTGAAACTCCAACTGCCACGCCGCTAACCGGCGATTCCCTGTGATTGGTTAAAACCTGAGAAGGATCCGGTATTTCATTCAGCCCATTCCCTGTCATCTCGTAAATGCCCAGCTCGTGGGTGTTCCCAAATCTGTTTTTGATGGTCCTTAATAATCTGAATGCATGGTGTCTGTCGCCTTCAAATTGTAAAACAGTGTCAACCATGTGTTCAAGCACCTTAGGTCCGGCAAGACTTCCCTCTTTGGTAATATGGCCAATAAGGAAAACCGGCACATCATTTTCTTTTGCAAACCTCAACAAGGCTGCAGCACATTCTCTAACCTGAGATACACTTCCAGGTGCAGATTCTAGAGCAGGCTGAAATAAAGTTTGTATCGAGTCTGCAACAAGTAAATCAGGCATTATTTTAATTGCCTCAGAAATAATATGATCAGTATCAGTTTCGGCAAGCATATAGCACTCTCCGGCCGGTTTCCCTATACGCTCAGAACGCATTTTCATCTGATTTAAACTCTCCTCTCCGCTTACATATAATGTCTTCATTCCGGGCTGTTGCATGGCAAGTTGCAACATCAGAGTAGACTTGCCTATACCGGGCTCTCCTCCAAACAATATAACCGATCCGGGAACTAACCCTCCTCCAAGTACACGGTTTAATTCTCCATCTTTCAGCACCCGTCGTTGTGTCTCTGAAATGGCGATTTCCTCCAGAAGCTGCGGCTTGTTATCACCACGTTTACTCGGCACTCCTTCATTCCTTCCTTTCGCCTGCACTTTTTCCTCTGCAAAAGTATTCCACTCGTTGCAAGACGGACATTTGCCCAGCCATTTGGGCGATTCATACCCGCATTGCTGACAAAAAAATACAGATTTGGTTTTTGTTGATTTCAACTTTTTATTTTCATCTCTATGTTGGTGGTGGAGCGCCCCTCTACCAAGGGTATGGAGAGAACCTGTCCGCCATATCCTCGCACAAAATTATATCCTACAATCGATTCAGGTGCCCAGTCTCCTCCTTTTACCAATATGTCAGGTTTTACTTGCTCAATGAGAAGTTCAGGTGTGTCTTCTTCAAAAGGCACAACCACATCCACGAAAGCCAGCGAGGCGAGAATGTGGGCACGCGATTCAAGGTCTTGAATAGGACGGTTTACTCCTTTTAGCTTTCTCACAGAGCCGTCACTGTTGAGCCCAACAACAAGCTTGTTACCCATAGATGCCGCTTTAGCCAGGTATTCAACATGACCCAAATGAAGCAAATCAAAACACCCGTTGGTGAATACAATTCGGTGCCCCTGCATTCTCCATAAATGCAGTAATCTGCTCAGGCCTTTGTTATCTGTGATTCGGGCTTTAACTGCCGCCCATCTTTGATTTTTTTCTTCTGGATTCATATGCCGGTAGGAACAACAAAGAAAAGAAACCTCCGGCAAGAATCAACAAAAATTGGCCCGACCAGTTTATCCAACCATATGCAAGTCCGGTTGCCTTGTCAATATTGTACTCCTGCAAAATAAGCATCACCATTAGCGGATAGGCGCCAATACCGCCCTGAACAGCAATCATCGCAAAACTTCCAAAGGTTAAAACAGATAATCCAGCTCCCAAACCCAGGTGGCACGTTTCCCCGAAAGCAAAAAAACAAATCCATGACGAAAGCCAGTAGCTTACCCAAATAAGTATGGAATAGAAAATAAACAATCCCGGGCGCTTCATCTTTCGAAATGAACGTACGCCTTCCTCAAGACCTTTAATGAAGTTTTTTACTTTATTATCGCCAGCAGAGTTCTCATTTTTTTTTGCCAGCCACTTCTTTAGAAGAAAAAATAAAAGAACTCCTGCCAATACAAAAAGGATAATGTGAACAGGATTTATAGTGCTGAATTTATTGGTAAGTGGCAATAACACTTTGCTTTTGAAAAATCCATATACCTCTGAATACTCAAACCAAACGTTCACGATGGTGAAAAGAACAACCAATAACATATCTGTAAGCCGCTCAGTTATGACTGTACCAATAAGAGTAGTGAATGAAATTTTCTCATAGCGGCTCAAGACCCCGCAACGTGTTACCTCGCCTAAGCGGGGAACGGCCAAATTGGCAAGGTATCCTGTCATTACTGCACCCAGGGTGTAAACAACATCAGTTTTTTCTTTGCGCAATGGCTCAATCAATATATTCCATCTCAGGGCCCGTAGCCAATGTCCCAGAATACCAAGAAGAATTGAGGCGTAAAGCCATGAATATTCTGCGTTCCCGAAGGCATCTTTCATCTGCCTCATCTCGCTTTCTCCTAAACCATTTATGGCATAGGCCACAAGAAAAACACCAAGGCCCAAGAATAGCACTGCCCTGAATATACCTTTCCAGTTAATCTTCATTCGAAACTGATAGATTATCAATGAGCCTTATACCTCCTACATATGCTGCTACAAAAATTCTCAAGCCTTTGGGTTTTGGCGGAATTAATGAAGCTACCTCCAAGGAATCTTCTCTGCAAATCTGGAGGTATTCCACTGAAATAGCTTTGCTTTCAAGCCTGCTTATTTCTTCCTGACACATGATTTCAGATGAATTGCCGCCTAAAATAGTTTCCCTGAGTCTGCTCAGTGAACGATAAATCTCTGCTGCCAGAATTCTCGATTTAGCATCTAAACGTTTGTTACGCGAACTCATAGCCAGGCCGTCAGCTTCTCTGATTATAGGACATCTGACCAGTTTCACGCCAAGTTCTTCTAATTCAATAAGCTTATCAATTACCATGCATTGCTGAAAGTCTTTCTCGCCAAAATAAGCCATCGCCGGGTTTGTTAGAGTGAAAAGCCGGTGCACGACCTGCGCAACACCCTGAAAATGTCCCGGTCTGAATTTCCCCTCCATTGTAGTTTCAAGATATCCAAGGTTATATTTCTTGAGTGGCTGCTCTGTTGAGAAAAGATCGCTTTCCTCTGGCATAAAAACGATTTCGCAGCCGGCTTCTGCCAGCATCTGCAAGTCTAATTCAGGACTTTTCGGGTAATTATTGAAATCTTCGGTGTTGTTAAACTGCAATCGGTTTACAAAAACACTGGCAATCACCTGGTTTCCGTTATTTACAGCCTTGGTAATCAATGATTTGTGCCCTGGGTGCAAAGCGCCCATTGTTGGTACGAATCCCCGCTTTTCTCTGGGAATATTGAGCAACATGGTTTGGAGCTCCTCGGTAGTTTTGGCGACCTGCATGCGAAAAATCCATGCAAGGTTGAGGATTTTTTTTTAATTTTGCAGTATTATTTGATTTTGTCCGTTCATTGCCTATGAGAAAGCCAAGAGTGCTTTTTGTTTCACAAGAGATTTACCCCTATCTCGAGCAAACTCACATGTCCCACATCGGGAGATTCCTCCCTCAGGGTATTCAGGAAAGAGGAAAAGAAATACGCACCTTTATGCCCAGATTCGGGTGCATTAATGAAAGAAGGAATCAACTACATGAAGTTATTCGCCTTTCAGGTTTGAACATTATTATTGATGATACTGATCATCCTCTCATCATCAAGGTTGCCAGTATACAGTCTGCCAGAATGCAGGTTTACTTTATTGACAATGAAGAGTTCTTCCAAAGAAAACATACTCTTTCAAATGATGCTAACGAACAATTTGAAGATAACGATGAACGCAGCATATTTTTCTGTCGCGGCGTTCTGGAAACAGTAAAAAAATTAGGCTGGGCGCCGGATATTATTCACTGCCATGGTTGGTTTACCGCTCCTCTGCCTGTGCTCTTGAAAAAAGCCTACCACGATGATCCTTTGTTTGTAGATTCAAAAATTGTATACTCCGTTTATAACGATCAATTTACAAATCCTCTCAACAAAAAGTTTTCAGCCAAGCTAATCATGGATGGAATTACAGATGCGGATGTAAAAAAGGCCAAGGACCCCAGTCATTTGAACCTCACTAAACTTGCTCTGGACTTTTCAGACGGGGTAATTGAGGGTTCAGACTCTCTTTCGTCAGAGCATTTGAAAGCAATCAAGGCCTCGCAAAAACCCCACCTTACTTACCACTCACCCGAAAGCTACCTCGATGCTTATTCAGCTTTCTATGATGAGTTGCTTCAGGAAGAATCTGTCCTGAGCGAATAACACTATGAGCCTGACCTATCGCTTATCCCGGGGGTTTTCCTCGCGGAACGTTATTTGCCTGCTCCTCGGTGTTTTCTCTTTTCTCTTTTCCTGCACGGAGCCCGAAAGCCTCAATCCCGGTATTTTGCCCGGTCAGGATTTAATCCTCATTAACAATGCCATCGTGAAAGAGGGCATTATTTCTGTCACATCTGTAACGGAATCTGCGCTGTCTGATGAAATGCCTGAGAACCTTCTTGGCTCGCTCCATGATCCCGAAATAGGTAGGTTTTCAATTGGGTTTCTTTGTCAATTTCTGATGGAGCAAAATAATCCTGATTTTGGCGTTTCTCCGGTTTGTGATTCTCTCATCCTCACCATCCCATTTTCAGGTGGCGCCTACGGTTTCGATAATCGCCTTCAGGGTCTCCAAAAGATAAAGGTTTACCAACTCAATAGGGCTATTTTTAAAGACTCAGTTTACTACAGCAGCTTAAATCCTGCATCCTTTTGTGATTTGCAAAACCCACTCTCTACAGTTTTTTCCTACCGCGAAGGCTTTCCTCAGAGTGCTGGAAACCCTTTGGGTGATTTTAAAGTCTCTCTGCCGGTCTCACTTGGACAATCCTGGCTCAACTCGCCCACCGAGCTGGCAACAAATCAGACATTCGTAAATTTTTTCAAGGGTCTGCTCCTTCGTCCCGATTTTCCCGACCAGGAGATTGGCGTTGGCAGCATCTGGAATCTTACCCCTCTGCGCTCCGAGGCGCCTGCAAAAATTTCGCTTTACTACCATCAGTCTTCCAGCCCTCAACTCTCACAGACATTTTCTTTTCCGGTTACCCCTGACTGTGCAAGAATAAATTTCTTTGAAGCCATTAACAGTAGTGCCGTTTCCGCTCAGCTTGCAGACTCAACACACGGAAGAACTGTTGTTTATGGCCGCCCAGGAAGTCTTGCTCCTGTTTTGTATTTCCCGTTTATTGAGCAAATGCGTGATACCTTTAACGGAGGCATTAACAGAGCTGAACTTTTGGTAAAAATCAAGCCTGCATCTGCAAATCTCTTTTCTAACCCTGCAAGTCTGGTCATTCAGGACAGGAATTCTTCAGGCATTTGGGCGCCAATAACTGAGGTCACCCTCGGTTCCTCCTTCTTTAACGGTAATTT
>JBEGML010000341.1:0-5728 GCA_041183145.1 Bacteroidota bacterium
TCTTTTACGGGTTTTATTACAAGGGAAAAATCCCAAGGAACGCAATGATAATATCTTTTTGCGGATAAAACAAAACAAAAAGCCTTAAGAACTTATCTTTATGCACCATGCAGAAAAAAAAAGCCAACGAAGAACAAAATCCCTGGCAGACAGTGAGTTCAGAGCTCATGTATGAATCACCATGGATCGGAATCATTAAAAATCAGGTAATCAATCCATCAGGAAATCCGGGCGTTTACAGCACCATTAAATTCAAAAACAAAGCCATTGGGGTCATTCCGCTCGATGAGAATTTAAACACCTGGATTGTGGGTCAGTACCGTTACCCAATTGAGCGTTATAGCTGGGAAATACCCGAAGGTGGAGGAAAACCCGATGTTCCATACGAGGAGTCTGCCGCCCGCGAACTCATTGAAGAAACCGGCATCAGGGCCGCTAATTTCACACCTCTCATGAACCTGCATCTCAGTAACTCAGCCAGCGATGAAGAGGCTGTTGTCTTTGTTGCCACCGGATTGAGTTTCGGTGAGTCGGCACCCGAGGAAACTGAAATTTTACAGGTGAAAAAAATCTCATTCGACAGTCTTCTGGCCATGGTATTGAATAATGAAATAACCGATGCCATTACTGTTGCTGCTGTGTTAAAAATATCCATAATGGGCGCGAAAACATTCCTGCCCTAAATCAGGAGCGCAGCTTCTAATTACCGAGGGTAGAAAATCTGCCGAAAACCCCCAGCGGCAGCTGAAGTCCGGTAGCTGAGCGTAAAAAAAGCTCGCCAAAATCCGATTTCCCTTTTACGTAGGTACGCAACAGATTTTCAGTTACGAGTGCTGAAAGACCCAAAGAATAGGCATTTAGAATGAGCATCCTGTGCTCAGGGTGAAGAATACTGAAAACGGCATCCATCATTTCCTGTAACTGCTCTTCGAGCTTCCATTTTTCACCCTCCGGTCCGTGACCATACGCAGGTGGATCTAGAATAATTCCATGATAGAAATTCCCTCTTCTGGCTTCACGCTTTACAAACTTCAGTGCATCCTCAAGCACCCACCTGATATCTTTCAGCGAAGATTGCTCCATATTTTCCCTGGCCCAGTTAAGAACCTGCCTTATACTGTCTACATGGGTAACATCAGCACCGGCAGCCTTTGCAGCCATGCTTGCCCCTCCGGTGTAAGCAAAAAGATTCAAAAATTTGCCTCCCCTTTGCTTTTGCATGTTGGTGTAAATATAATCCCAATTTACTGCCTGCTCGGGAAAGACTCCTACATGTTTAAAACCTGTCAAGGCCAGCCTGAATTGTATGCGGGGACCGGCAGGTAATGCATAGTTTATTTTCCAGGCAGAAGGCAAATCTCCCTTCAATGCCTTCCAGGTTCCGGAAGAACTGCCCTTCTGAATAAATTTCACATGCGCCTGCTTCTCCCATTCTCTCTCAGTATTAACAGGACGCCAGAGTGCCTGAGGCTCTGGTCTGATAGTGATTACCCGACCAAATCGCTCGAGTTTCTGGAAATTACCACAATCAAGTAATTCATAATCGCTCCAATGAGCCGGACTTAGTAATTGCACCTGACAAAAATAGAGATTGATTGATACAAACCATTTGCTCATTGTAAAGCTCTTTTACCAATCTTCTGCCAGGCGATCTATTGAACAGAATTTCTTGCCTGAGGCAAAAACTGAAATCATCTGTTTTGCCGGCAGGATTTTTTTAATAATACAAAGAGCCAATTTTAAAAGAGACGCAAAGTGGGTTTAATATCTTTGCAAGCCTAATATATCGGTCTATGATGCCTGTCAGAGTAAGATTTGCCCCAAGCCCAACCGGCCCACTTCACATGGGCGGCGTGCGCACCGCCCTGTTTAACTATCTCTTTGCTAAACACACAGGAGGCACTTTTCTCTTGCGTATAGAAGATACCGATCAAAACCGATTTGTTCCCGGCGCTGAAGATTACATCATGGAATCTCTGCGTTGGTGCGGTATTGAACCTTTTGAAAGTCCTGCCGCCGGCGGACCATACGGCCCCTATCGTCAAAGCGAAAGAAAAGAACTAGGGATTTATGCCTCTGAGATAAAAAAGCTGCTTGACGGTGGCATGGCCTATTATGCATTTGATACGGCGGAAGATCTTGAACAAATGAGGAAAAAACTTGAGCAGGAAAAATCAAGTAATCAGCAATACAATGCGCTTACGCGCATGGAGATGAAAAATTCTCTGAGCCTCAGTAGGGAAGAAACATATAGCTTGCTTGAGAAACAAACACCTTATGTTATCAGGCTGAAAACTCCTGAGGAAAATACACCTATCCGGTTTCATGACCTTATCAGGGGAGATGTAGAAGTTTTTTCTCATCAGATTGATGATAAAGTGCTCATTAAATCAGATGGGATGCCCACCTATCATTTTGCGCATATCGTAGACGATTACCTGATGAAAATCTCGCATATCATCAGGGGCGAAGAGTGGCTGCCATCTGCACCTGCACATGTACTGATCTGGAAAGCATTGGGCTGGGAAATGCCCGCTTTGGTGCATTTACCCCTGCTTCTGCGACCGGATGGAAATGGCAAACTCAGCAAGCGTGACGGAGACCGCTTAGGCTTTCCGGTATTCCCACTTGAATGGAAAGACCCTTTCAGTGGAGAAGTTTCGACAGGATACCGTGAGAAAGGATATTACCCGGAAGCTTTTGTAAACATGCTTGCCTTTCTGGGATGGAACCCCGGAACAGAACAGGAGATCTTTTCTATGGAAGAATTGGCTGCACATTTCTCGTTTGACCATGTGCATAAAGCAGGTGCAAAATTTGATCCTGAAAAAGCCGTTTGGTTCAATGCAAAATATCTTCATTCCCGTGAACCCGAGGCTCTGTTGCCCGCCATTCACAAAGGCCTTGCTGAACAAAACATTAGCCGGCCTTTCAGTGATGAATACTTACTGAAATCCATTGCGCTACTCAGGGATCGTGTACACTTTGAACATGAGATGACTCAGAAAGGCATCTACCTTTTTCAGTCTCCTGTTAAATACGATGAGGCCATTATAAGCAAACGATGGAAGACTGAATACCGTGTATTTTTTGAAGTGTGGTCTGAACAATGCAAAACCATCTCAACAGCAGATGCACAGCATTGGGAAAGTGCCTTCAAAAACCAATGTCAGGGCCTGAGAATTAAACCCGGCGAGGTGCTGCAACTCTTCAGAGTATTGATCAGTGGAGAATCCTCTGGTGTAGATTTATTTCCTATGGCTGCACTGCTGGGCGGGCAGGAAATATCTGCAAGGATTGAAAAAGCATTGTCACATCCATTAATGAAAGAAGTATGATCAACGAAAAGAATACCAATTTTCTGGAAGACCTTATTCATGAGGAGCTTAAATCGGGCAAATTCCCCGAAGGCATTATCACCCGTTTCCCACCTGAACCCAATGGCTATCTGCATATCGGTCACGCAAAATCGATTTGTCTGAATTTTGGCCTTGGAGAGAGCTTTCAGGGAAAAACCAATCTCCGATTCGATGATACCAATCCCGAAACAGAGGAAACCGAATATGTAGAAAGTATACAAAAAGACATAGAGTGGCTTGGCTTCAAATGGGCAGAGCTGAATTTTACCTCTGATTATTTCGATCAACTGTATGGGTTCGCACTAAAGCTGATTCGCAAAGGCAAAGCTTATGTTGACGATTCCAGCGCGGAAGAAATAGCTGCGATGAAAGGCACGCCCATAGAACCCGGAAAAAACAGTCCCTATCGCGACCGAAGTGTAGAAGAAAACCTACGTCTCTTTGAAGCTATGAAAAACGGAGATTTTGAAGAAGGCAGCAAGGTGTTGCGGGCAAAAATTGATATGGCCTCGCCGAACATGCACCTTCGCGATCCATTTTTATATCGAATCAAAAAAGCAGCTCATCACCGAACCGGAGATAAATGGAAAATATATCCCATGTACGATTTTGCGCATGGGCAAAGCGATTCCATTGAACACATCACACATTCTATCTGCACCCTGGAATTTGAGGTACATCGGCCACTTTATGATTGGCTTATTCAGGAGCTTGAAATTTATCCGAGCAGGCAGTTTGAATTTGCACGCCTCAGCTTAAATTACACTGTTACCAGTAAAAGAAAGCTGCTCAGGCTGGTTCGGGAAAACCACGTTCAGGGCTGGGACGATCCACGAATGCCCACCATAAGTGGAATGCGAAGAAGAGGATACACCCCGGAGAGTATCAGAGCCTTTTGTCAAAGAATTGGTGTGGCCAGAAGAGAGAATATTGTTGATATGGGTTTACTGGAGTTTTGTGTTCGCGAAGATCTCAATGCTAAAGCCCATCGTCGTATGGTGGTGACAGACCCTTTAATAGTCATCATCAAAAATATGGAGTCAGGGGCCGTAGAATGGCTGCCCGGAGAAAATAATCCGGAGGTCGAAGGTGGAGAAGGAACTCGCAAAATTCCTTTCAGCAGAGAAATTCTGATTGAGCGAGAAGATTTTATGGAGATTCCTCCCAAGAAATTTTTCCGGCTCTTCCCCGGAGGCATGGTCAGATTGAAGCATGCGTTCATTATACGTTGCGACGAGTTTATAAAAGACGAAAGCGGCAATCTGAAAGAACTTCATTGCACCTACTTTCCGGAAAGCAGAAGCGGACAAGACAAAAGCGGAATTTCAGTAAAGGGAACTTTGCATTGGGTTAGTGCCAGCCATGCCACGGAGGTGGAGCTGCGTCTTTACGAAAGACTGTTCAGGGTTGAAGATCCTTCTGCCTCAGAAGCTGAGCTTGAAACCTTACTAAACCCGGAGAGCCTTACAGTGATAAAAGGATTTGCCGAACCGGCCGTGACAGAAAGCGGCCCCATGAAACACCTTCAATTTTTGCGTAAAGGATATTTCATTGAAGATCCCGAAAGCAGCCAGGAAAAAAGGATTTTTAATCGCACTGTTACACTAAAGGATGGCTGGAGTGCTGAGCCAAAAAAAGAATGATTAGCGAAGAACATTGGGTGGAGGTGCATGGCATCAGGGTATACGCCTACCATGGCTGCCTGCCGGAGGAAACTCTTGTAGGTGCTGAATTTTTCGTGGATATATCGGTCTGTACAGATTTTTCTATCGCTATGCAGGAAGATACACTTGAAAACACCCTTGACTACGTAAGTATCACACGCTGCGTGGAAGAAGAAATGAGCATAGCCTCCAAGCTAATTGAACATGCCGCCGGACGAATTATTCAGCGATTAGAAGCCATTGACCCCAATGTCAGGGAAATCAGGGTTAAAGTAAGCAAACCCAAAGCTCCTGTTCATGCAGATATCTCAGGAGTGGCAGTTTCCATCAACAAAGTGTACAGATAGGAAAAATAAATTACCTTTGTGCCCCTTATGGGTCCTGTGGCCGAGTGGCTAGGCAGAGGTCTGCAAAACCTTGTACAGCGGTTCGAATCCGCTCGGGACCTCCCATAAAACCCAAGCCCCCATTTAGGGGGCTTTTTTTATCTATTCCCTTGCCAGCTCCGAACCTCTCATTTTCTTAAGGCTTCAGGAGCAAAAAGAAAACACCCCAAGAATAGTCGGCATTTTTCAACCCGGCCCACTATGCCAATCGAACAAATAATCCATAAATACCCTAAAAACTAAAAATACAATATTAATTAGGCTACAGAGCAAAATCCAACAGAGATAGCTTTGAACAGACGTGATAAATCATTATAAT
>JBEGML010000342.1:0-2840 GCA_041183145.1 Bacteroidota bacterium
AATTAATCTAAAATTTAAAGGTCAGGTGATTGCCACTGCGGGGATTTTAAGAAATTCAGGGAAGGTTAATGAATCGAAAGTTCGAAAGGTTAGTGTGATTGACGGGGTGAGCACCAAAGACACTATTCGTGTGGTTTCGGTCAGGAAAAGTGGAAGTGATTCGTTGTTGTTAGATACTGAAGAGCGAAAGAAAGCGTCGGGAATATCAGATTTGAAAGTGACAAAGAGGAAAAAGGTATCTGATAATGATGAAGCGAAAAATTTGAGGAAGAAAGTTGATGGCACACTTTCGAAATTCGAAGTAGAGAAGAAGAATAAGTTGAAAAAACAAAAAAAGAAAAAGAGTCAAACCTGATTGAATATGCATACATCATCACAGGATACTATTTATGTAGGTCTTGACATAGGAACCACCAAAATAGTGGTTATGGTTGGTCGTAGAAATGAGTACGGCAAACTTGAGATACTTGGAATGGGTAAAACAGAGAGTGTTGGGGTATCTCGTGGGCAGGTTGTTAATATTGATAAAACAGTACAGTCTATTAAAACTGCACTTGAGGAGGCTGAAGCCAAAACGGGTTATAAGATTACTCGTGTAAATGTGGGAATAGCCGGTCAGCATATTAAAAGTATACAGCATCACGGAATAAAAACCCGGAGTTTAGCTGATACAGAAATTTCTCAGGCTGATATAGATGCCTTGATTGAGGATATGTATAAGCTTGCGATGCTACCCGGGGAGGAGATTATACATGTTATTCCTCAAGAATACATGGTTGACAGTGACAGTGGAATTCGTGAACCTATAGGTATGTGTGGCAGGAGGCTGGAAGCAAACTTTCACATAATAACGGGTGCTATTGGTGCAATTAATCATCTCATAAAATGTGTGAAGAAAGCCGGGTTGGAGGTTGCTGAGCTCACGCTTGAGCCATTGGCGTCTGCCGATGCGGTTCTATCACAGGATGAAAAAGAGGCTGGTGTTGTATTGGTGGATATTGGCGGAGGAACTACGGATATTGCAATTTTTCAGGATTCTATCATACGTCACACGGCAGTAATTCCTTTCGGGGGTAATATTATCACTGAGGATATCAAGGAGGGTTGCACGATTATCAAAAGTCAGGCTGAATTGCTTAAAATGAAATTTGGTTCAGCACTTTCAAGGGAGAACAGTGACAATGAAATTGTGTCGATTCCCGGATTGCGTGGCAGGGAGCCAAAGGAGATAAGCCTGAAAAATCTTGCCTACATTATAGAAGCTCGAATGGAGGAGATTATTGAGCATGTCTTTTACGAGATAAGATCTTCAGGATTCGAAAAGAAAATTATTGCCGGCATCGTGATAACAGGAGGGGGTGCAATGCTTAAGCATGTACCTCAATTGTTTGAATATGTTACAGGAATGGATACGCGTATTGGCTTTCCTAATGAGCATCTGGCTAAGGGTGCCGAGGATGTTACCAGTCCTGTTTACTCGACCGGTGTTGGACTTGTTCTGCGCGCGATGCGAGCCAATGAGAGTGAAAAATCTGTTAGTTTAAAACAGGAAGATGTTTCTGCTGAGGAGACAAAGGAGCCGGAGAAGCCCCCAATAAGTGATCATAGTAAAAAAACAAAAGGAAATTTTTTCGAGAGGCTGATGGAAAGGGCAACACAGTTTCTAAATGAAGATAATTAATCAACACACCTAAATGATATGGAAGAAAACCAATTCATCAATTTCGATTTACCCAAAGAGTCTAACTCAATAATTAAGGTTATTGGTGTTGGAGGGGGAGGCTGTAATGCCGTTGACCACATGTACCGTCAGGGTATCAAAGGGGTTGATTTCATAGTATGTAACACAGACCAGCAGGCGCTTGATAAAAGTCCTGTGCCTGTTAAAATTGCGTTAGGTAAGCATCTGACAGAAGGGCTTGGTGCGGGATCGATTCCTGAAGTTGGTCGTGATTCTGCAATTGAGAGTATTGAGGAGGTACGCAACGTACTTGGTAAACGCACAAAAATGGTTTTTATCACTGCCGGGATGGGCGGTGGAACCGGCACAGGAGCAGCCCCTGTAATAGCAGCCTCGGCCAAAGAGATGGGGATTCTGACAGTGGGTATTGTAACAGTTCCTTTTTTCTTTGAAGGAAAGAAAAGAAAAAGCCAAGCTGATGCAGGATTAGAGGAAATGAAACGTAATGTTGATACCTTGCTAGTCATTTGTAATGATAAGCTGCGCGAGATATATGGCGATCTGAAAATGACCAATGCTTTCGGGCGTGCTGATGATATTCTAACAACTGCCGCAAAAGGAATTGCAGATATTATCACAACCACTTTGCATATCAATACTGACTTTGCTGATATTGAAACAGTTTTGAAAGACAGTGGTGTGGCACTTATGGGATCTGCCAGTGCCAGTGGAGATGATCGCGCTTTAAAAGCCATGCAAGATGCACTTTCATCGCCATTACTGAATGACAGTAACATTAAAGGTGCTCGTCATATTTTATTGAATGTGACTTGTGGTTCCGGTGAAAATGAAGCAACAATGGATGAATTCGGTGAAATCACTGATTTTCTTCAGGATGCAGCCGGTCAAACTGCTGAAGTCATTCAGGGCTATGGTATAGATGAAACTTTGGGCAATAGTTTAAAGGTTACTATTATTGCTACTGGCTTTAGAAGCAATCAGGATCTTGGAATGGATAGTTTTTCCAGGCCAGAAAAAAAGATTCACGTGCTTGAACCTAATCCTGAGCCAAAAATGACTTCGGATTCTGAAAAAGTAGCATCTAATGTTAGTCATATTTCGTTGGTTGCCCCTGAGGCAGAGATTAAGCCAATTGAAC
>JBEGML010000343.1:0-5068 GCA_041183145.1 Bacteroidota bacterium
GTGTTTTAGCGTCGGGGAGATTCGTGCGCAAGAAATAGGAAGAAACCCTTTTGCGCAAGTTTTTTGCCTTACCTACATAGATAACTTTTCCAAGTTGATCTGAGTAGATGTAAACACCCGGTTGTTCCGGAAGATTTTTCACCACCGGCAAAAGTTCTTCACGAAAAGGGGCCTTTTCAGACATATTTAGTATAGAAAACGATTATGAGGATAGCGCACCATTTGCAGCCTTCTAACCTCGGCAGCGAGCACCTCACGAAATTCAGTGACATTGTTTTTTTCAGTTGCCGAGATGAAAATGCAGGGCGAGCCGAGTGCCGACATCCATGTTCTTTTGAGTCGCTGAAGACGAGTTTCAAAAGGAGCATCTTCTTCAAGAATCTCACCTTCCACAGGTGCATCTGGATTCTTATAAGCATCTACCTTATTAAAAATCAGAATCTGTGGTTTTTCACCTGCCCCGATTTCGCGGAGTGTCTGCCTCACGATGGCAATCTGGGCTTCGAAAGAGGGGTGAGAAATATCTACTACATGAAGAAGAAGATCAGCCTCTCTTACCTCATCAAGAGTAGATTTGAACGATTCAATAAGTTGGGTGGGTAATTTTCTGATGAAGCCAACAGTATCGCTCAGGAGGAATGGAATGTTTTCGATAACCACTTTACGCACTGTAGTATCCAGTGTTGCGAAAAGTTTATTTTCGGCCAGAACTTCGCTTTTGCTGAGCAGGTTCATGATGGTAGATTTTCCAACATTTGTATAGCCTACGAGTGCCACGCGAATAAATTCACCTCTATTCTGACGCTGAGTAGACATTTGCCTGTCAATGGATCTGAGTTTGTCTTTCAGGTTTGCGATGCGGTCTCTGACGATACGACGATCGGTTTCGATTTCTTTTTCACCCGGACCTTTCATTCCGATACCTCCTCTTTGTTTTTGAAGGTGAGTCCACATACGAGTGAGCCGTGGCAGCAGGTATTCGTATTGGGCGAGCTCAACCTGAGTGCGCGCATAGCTGGTTCGGGCCCTTGCGGCAAAAATATCAAGGATGAGGTTGTTGCGGTCGAGAATTTTTACTTCGAGAGACTTTTCAAGATTACGGAGTTGTGAGGGCGATAGTTCATCATCGAAGATGACCATATCAACCTCATGTTCGGTAACATAATTTTTTATTTCGGTCAACTTGCCAGCACCGATAAAGGTTCGAGGGTCGGGGCGATCGAGTTTCTGAATGAAACAACGAAGTGGAGTTGCTCCGGCGGTAACGGCGAGAAAGCGAAGTTCTTCAAGGTATTCTTCCAGAAGTTCTTCAGGCTGATTACGGGTGATAATACCTACAAGAACTGCTTTCTCTTGCGCACCCGGACTTTTCTTTATTTTTTTCTCTATCAAGGCTATTTTCGTAATCCCTGAATGTAATCAGCGAGCTGAGTGATTTGCTCATCAGAAAGAGCGCCCTCGAATTTAGGCATAGATTTACGTCCGTTTTTAATGACTGTGAGAGCCTCTTCTTTTGACAGAACTGAAGTTTGAAGATTCGTTGCTCCGAGTAAACCCATGGCACCATCATCACCATGACATCTGCTGCATTGGGCATTGTAAATACCTTGAGCATCACCTGCTGCTAAAGGAGTTTCAGACTTGGCAGCAGGATAAGGTTTCTTCTTGCTCATTTCAGCCAGGCCATAAGAAGCCAGGATAAGGATGAAAGACAATACAGCGAGGGCTTTATTTTTCTTTTTGAAAGCCACGACTGCCAGAGGGATGGAAGCCACAACTGCAATTAGTTTAATGATTTGCAGGTCTTTTATTGCTCCAATCTGGGTATACATCCAGATGCCGGTGATGAGAAAGCCGGTGCTAACCATCATTTCAGGTACTTTAAGGATTTTAGACAGCCGATCCAAAGCAGCAGAGCCTGATACGAGCAAAATGGTTTTCACCAGATAAATCAATAGAAATGCGGTGACACAAATTTTGTGGGCGATAAGAAGTTCCATAAAAAAAGAATGCGGCATAAAGATAAGCCGCATTCCGATAAAAATGGTGATGAATTATTGTTTGACGAAGCGTAAAGTTTGTGCTACGCCCTGACCGGTAATGTTCAAGAAATAAATTCCACCGTCGAGAGTGGAAACATCAAAGTTGCGCTTGGAATTTCCTGAGAGCATGGATACATCAGCCTCATTCAGCAGTAAACGACCGTCTGCGGAAAAGACTGAAAGTGTGTATTTGCCAGATCGTGGGATGTCGAGATTCAGACAAAGATTATCCACAACCGGATTAGGGAAAATAGAGAGGGTTCCAATTCCTTTAGTTAAATTCTTTAATCCGACCAAAGAAGGATTGGCAAGCACCCCTGCCGCCTTATTGACAGTGGTGCCCAAAATAGGAGCATTGTCAATTTTTACAGAAAAGGTGAATAAATAGTTTTTATTGTTGGCATCATACCAGTAGTAATCTTCACGATCTGATGTGAGGGCGCCGAGCAGGGTTGAGGCTGTTGTTGAAGATGTGATTTTCACCCTGAGTACATTATTAAAAGTACCTCCCGGCAGGATAAGGGTTCCGTAACCGTCAGCCTCTGTGGTAGAGGTTCCTGTTAAGGTAACAGGGAAACCAAGTACGGTAATTGCAGCTTCGAAAGCGTCATTATTAACATTGGGTGTTCCGAAAGAAACCGGGAAGTTCATCAGAATCTGGGGGTCGGTGAAAGCTGCGCTTCCAAAAGTAGCGTTATTGATTCCATGGGAAATGAGTGAATTAGTATTTGATTCCAAAATTGAAAAATCTCCGATTAAGTCAGCGAGAGCGATATCACCATTTGGAAAATCAGCGGCAAAAGTTTGATTGGCGAGATCATCGTACAAAAGCACGGTAGTTGAAGAATCAAGAACCAGAGATGAAAAATCCCAGGTCTGAGCTGCGCCTGCCGGACCTGCCTGAATTCCTGTGGTATCAGCAAGTTTGAGGAATATTGAATCTCCTAATACCGGGCCATGTGTTGAGGCGGTGAGGGTAATTTGTCCGAAGGTGGTTACGGAAAAAAGTGCAATGATTGAAATGAGTAAAAATCTTTTCATAGGAATTTTGTTTTTGCAAAAATAAAAAAAAGGCCGGTAAGTGCCGGCCAGGTTTCAGATAGAACCATGAGGCTACAAGCCCGCAAGGGCGGAATTGGCCGGATATCGTACCTCGTAGGAGAAACGAACCTTTGTGGTTTCTTGGGCTTTTACTTTTTTGTTCCATTTCAGAATACCGGCTTGGGCATCATATTCAGCACCTGAGGAGTCGAGAAGCTTCACTGAGATCTGATTCTGAGCAGACAGTGGTATGCGATCTTCGAGACTAATCTCGGAATCTTTAGTATGGTTGTTCCGAAGCTGAATTTCATACTCAAGAACCACAGATTTTTCCTCAGCCAGAATTTTGTCACTTTTTTTCTCTTTGATTTTTTTTCTCGACACCGACCAGGTGCGGTCGCGCCCAAGGCTCATGCTCAGGGTATCAGAAACAGACCGGGGATTAAAGGTAGTGTTACCCACGAAAGCACCATCAAGAAAGACCCTTGCCGGACCTGTCAGCATATCTAGCGATTCCCAGCCTGTGAGATGAGCCATCAGAAAAACACCGGCATCTTGTACCGGAGCTGTAGCATACTCCATAAAAGATTTGAGTTCTTTTTCCTGAATAGATACCCAATGAGGTTTATTATTTGAAGGAATATTGTATTTGAGTTTAATTTCATACTCAGTTACCACTGCGTGATCTGCGGACTCGGTATAATTCAGGCTGTAATCAGCAGCATCTTCAACTGCAGTTGTTTTTTCAGACTCTACCCGATAAACAGAGGCAGGGGCATCTGCCAGACCCTTATTCATAGCAGAACCTGAGATAGTCAGCTGATGGTTACGGTTATTTATGATAGAGAGATACGCACTCTGAATAAGAGGTTTTTCAAGAGAGGTTTGGGGCTGACCAGTGCTTAGGGTAAGTCTGGTCTGAGTCCAATCGAGACCGCTGTTCTGAAACACTTTTGCAGTTTGTATGACCGAAACATTTTTCGAAGAAGAACCGGCTTTCAAATCATACTGCGGAGACCAGCCGGCTGAAGCCACGAAGTAGCCAATAGTGATTTCGGCTTGGGAGGCAGCCGTGGCCATTACGGTGACCACAGTTTTGTAAAGAGGAGTTATGTTTTCTGAGTTTTGCGGAACAGAAGAAATGATACCATTCATATCATCAATCCGCTGCCTGAGAGATGATATTCGTTCATTTAGTTGACGTAACTCTCTTTTAATTTTTGTTTGTTCGGCCACGATATTATTAAGACGGTTGCGATAATATTCCACGGCTTCTTTTACCAGGGCGAGTGTATCTCTTTTGGTTTCCCCTTTCAAAAGCCGATTATTCTGAATGAGTGATTTTTCGTTGTTTAATACAGACAGTTTTTCGTTGAGTTCTTCCTGCTTCATCTCATTATCTTGAAGAGAATCCTTTACAGCAATAAGTGCCTTAAGCAGAGGATGCGGACCATTTTTAGGTGCTTTTGGCTCAGGGTAATCGACCAAAGCATGCACTTCCATGATAGTAAAATTCCCTTTGCCGGAGGCTGTGAGAGAGGCAGCATCGGCCTGAGGAGAGGTATTCAGAAAAACACATTCGTTCATTCCCTGAGATAGCTGAAAAATATTTGTGCTGTAAAGCATGGCACCCTGCATATAAACTGTTGCTTTGTCGACTTTTGCCTCAGAAGTTTTTTGCGAGGAAGCAGTACATTTGGCGGCGAGAAGTGCCAGAATGGTGATGAAAATGGTTCTCATGATTTCTGTTTGTTTTCTATGTTGATTCAGGATGCCAATAAATTCCATAAGCGACAGAAAGAAATTTTCTCTCAGGAAAAATAAAGTGTGGGAAAAAACATATCGGCCTATCTTTGCGGATAAGCATGGCAGAGCGCGACTATCAGCAGCACAGCGATAAGGAGTTGGTTTCCTTATACCGTGGAGAACGGAACCGGGATGTATTGGGCGTTTTGTTTCAAAGACATTCAGGCATGGCTTTGAGC
>JBEGML010000344.1:0-3520 GCA_041183145.1 Bacteroidota bacterium
CCAATTCTGCAAATATGCTTCTATCACCAGAAATTGCCTGCCCCAATATGGACCTTGCATAATTCGTCAGTCCAAGCGGTTTAAATCCTCCGTTAATTGAGGTAAACCATGCATTTTGCAAACCATTAATATCTGACAAAAATCCTATCATACTGTCATTGAGCATAACAGGGGAATGTATGGATTGTGGTTGGTCGAATCTGGTCAGTTTTATTAGTGTTTCAGAACTTTTTCTGTAAAGATTTCTCAGATTGTCTGATGCGCCTGCTGTGTATATTATATCATTGTTTTTCAACCAGAGCAAATTATTTTCAAACAATGTGTCATGCGTTAACTGTTCAAACGTACCTCCCAATAGTGATGTGCTGTAAATATCAGCAAAACCATTTTTGACGCCCGAGAACAAAAGCTTATCATTGGCAGGATGGAGTGCAAAGTCAATAACAGCCATAAATCCGTTATTAAATGAGAGTTTTGCCAAAAGTTTACCTTGCAGATTGAAAGTTATTAACTGATAATCGCCTTGTTCAAAAGTCAAAAGATACAGTTGGTTTCCTTTCCATTTTGCCTTTGGAAAACTATAGTCGTAGGTTTGATTGAGAACTTTCAAACCACCGTCATAAATTCTTTTCACTTTGTTATTGCCCATGAAATACAGCCAAACTGAAAACTTTCCGTGATCATGCGTTACCACAGACATAACCTGACCATCGTTATTCAACTCTATGCCTGAAATATGCAGCTTGTTTATTTTTCTGGGTATTTGCGCTTTCCCTTTGGGAAGTACCATTCGTGTTTTATTCTCAAATTCAGTTAAATAATGGTTTTTCCAGCCAAAGAGAAAATCGGTGAGTTGATTTTTTGAATAGTACGATATTCCGGCTTCTGCGGAATGGGTGTAACGCGCAATGAACATAATGCCGGAAACCACATCAATTCCATGTTTGTCAATTATGTATTTCCAGATACTGCTACCAGCCAACAATTGCTGGTCACGGTTTAACTCATTGAAATTATTGAACACCCCTGACATAAAACCATCTCTAAGGGCAGATTCTTGCTCAGAACTCCACCCCAAGGCAACCAAAGAGCTTAAACCTTCGGTAAACCAATAGGGCAGGGCAGGGCTTTTGAGTCTTTCAAATCTATCCTGTAAGGTTCCGCCATAAACCATTTCCCGTATCATGAAATCGCTGAGTCCTTTCAATAGTTGTGTGCTGAATGCGGCATAGTCACCATTGAAATATACCGGCAAAGCTTCTGCAGGAATGAATGTGATTCCACCTGACTGCCATTGAGGGTTTACATATCCTATATTGTTTTGTTTGTAATCACTTAAACTGCCATAAACCAGGAATTGAGGTCTGTTAGATACTTTGTATCCAAGCAGTTTTTCCAGTTGTGGCAGATAGCCTTCAATCTTTTTTTCAGCAAAACCGATTACGGATTTTAATTGAGTATCATTGTATAGTAAATCTGCCGACTCCCCTTCGAATGCTTTCCACTTAAACTTCTCGTACTGAACGCGATTCTGACCGAATTCGGTGTATATCCCTTGCGCGGAGCCTGAAAATGATAAAATAAAAACAATTCGGCAAGACAATATGCGCAACAGTTTCATCAGTTTGGCAATTTACAAAAGAAAACTATCCTGTATCAACTAATTTTGCACTATGGTAGATGATAATTTTCCTAATCTGTTCAATGAATTCATACAATTGGAAAATCAATTTGGTGTACATAACTATCATCCATTGCCCGTTGTACTTGCCAAAGGTAAAGGCGTATTTGTATGGGATGTGGATGAAAAAAAATACCTTGATTTTTTGTCGGCCTACTCTGCCGTAAATCTGGGCCATGCACATCCTGAAATTGTTAGTGCACTATGTCGACAGGCAGGAGAATTGTCGCTTACCAGCAGGGCATTTTACAACAATCAACTTGGTCCTTATGAGCAGTTTATGACAAGTCTTTTCGGATTTGATCGTTTATTGCCAATGAATACAGGTGTAGAAGCATCTGAATCAGCTGTAAAGTTGGCAAGAAAGTGGGGTTATGAGGTTAAAGGGGTACCGGCAAATGAAGCAAGGGTAGTTTTTGCCGCTGGCAATTTCTGGGGCAGGAGTATAGCTGCAGTTTCTTCGAGTACAGATAGCAATAGCAAAAATAACTTTGGTCCTTTTGTGCCCGGATTTGATATCATACCTTACAATGATTTGAAGGCTCTCGAAGAGGTATGTAGCAACTTTAATACGGTTGCATTTATGGTAGAGCCTGTTCAGGGTGAGGCCGGCGTTATAATTCCAGACAAAGGTTATTTAAAAGGCGTGCGGGAAATTTGTACCCGTCACAATGTTCTTTTCATCGCAGACGAAGTTCAGACAGGACTCGGGAGAACGGGAAGTATGACTTGCTGCCAACAGGAGGATGTAAAGCCGGATTTGCTGGTTTTGGGAAAAGCACTGGGTGGCGGTGTTTATCCGGTAAGTGCAGTTTTAGGTAGAGATGATGTAATGAAAACACTTAAACCCGGTCAGCATGGAAGTACATTCGGGGGTAATCCACTGGCCTGTGCTGTGGCAATGGCCTCTGTAAAGGTTATTGCAGAAGAAAATTTGTGCCAAAATGCAGCTGCAATGGGAGAGGTTTTTAGGTCGGAATTACTCAAAATTAAAAGTCCACTGATTAAAACTGTGCGCGGAATGGGTTTGCTTAACGCCATTGAAATAATCCCCTACGGAAAAGACAGAACTGCCTGGGATGTTTGCTTATCAATGCTCAACAAAGGATTGCTTGCCAAACAAACTCATCAGCATATTATTAGGTTTGCGCCACCACTTACAATAAATGAGGATCAAGTCTTACAGGCATGTCAGATTATTAGATCTGCGATTATTGAGGAAGAAAAATACCTTGACTGAAATCATATTGATAAAATGTGGGATAATTGTGAAGGAAATTCAGTTGTAACATCCTTCAAAAGCCATATTTTCGCAGCATAATAAACATGAAAAACCGTTGTGTTCGTTTCGTGGTATTGCTGGGCCTGATGTGTTCAACAACAGCCTGGTCTCAAACCACTACCCCAAGACCTGCTCAGCCTAAGCCTGCCGGCAACAAGCCAAAACCGCCCAAAGAGATAGCGCCTGCCGTGCAGATTTACTTTGATTTTAACAAATCAGCATTAAAAAAGAGTGAGATTGAAAAGCTGGAAAAGCTGCTTGAAGATTTAAAATCAAAGAAAGAGTACAAAATGATGCTGACCGGCCACACCGACAGTACGGGCAATGATGATTACAATATGCAATTGTCTCAGCGCCGTGTTGATGAAGTGTATGACTGGCTTATGGAAAAAGAAATTGACACATCCGTAGTTGGTCGTGTATATTTTGGTCGTTCAAAACCACGTGAGAAGAATGAAGGCGATGAAGAGAAAAAAGCAAAAAACCGCCGCGTGGAAATAACAATCATAGAAAAACCTGCACCACCACCACCACCTCCACCACCACCAGCTAAAGAT
>JBEGML010000345.1:0-3560 GCA_041183145.1 Bacteroidota bacterium
TTTCAATACAGATGCTTCATCAGCAGCAGCCAGTGATTGTACAGTAGGAAATGATTCCACAAATCGCAAATAATAAGGCAAGCCCTGTTCTACGCGAGTTTGTTGCAGTATTACCTCACTGAGCCAAATAAAATATGGGTTAGAGGTTTCCCTCCATGGAAGCGTTCGGGCATTCGCCTCATACCAACTGATGAGGCTTTTTGCAAAATCATTCAACAACGCAAAAAAACTTGTATTAACGGAATATTTATATAGAAATTTGGGCGAATTTTATTTTTTATGACAAAATCAGATTTAGTAAATGAAATCGCCATTAAAACCGGATTGGACAAAATTGTGGTTCAGGAAACCGTAGAAACATTTTTCAGGGTGGTTAAGAATTCTATGGCGGGGGGTGAGAATATTTACATCAGGGGATTTGGGACCTTTATGGTAAAAAAACGCGGCCCCAAAAAAGCCAGAGATCTTCAGAAAAACACAACCATTACCATTACCGAACACTTCGTTCCGAAATTCAAACCGTCCAAGGATTTTCTCGACAGGGTGAAAAACGCCCAGTCATTTTCTGAATTCGAAGAATAAAAGCAGAACCCTTTTGCAAGCAGTACATAAATAAATGCCGGATGCAGGGGTAAATCAGGGAAGCGAAATACCCTCATTCTTCTTTTTTATGTCGTGAATTAGTGCTTTTTTCACTGCCATCCCAAAGGAATGCTGTTTCATGGATTTTGATTCCGATGCAAGTTCGAAATCCATAATGTAGCTCATTACCTTTGTACTCCTGTGAACAACCGCATCCTGATTATCAGCGCAATCTCCTTTCTGCTTTTATTTCTGGGGCTCTTTCTGCCTGGTTATAACAGCAGCAGCGGGCCGGCAGAAATCCATTCGGCCCAAAAGGAAAAACCCGCCCCTGCAGTTGCGTCTTACCGTCCCGATGAGTATTTCCGCTATGTGCTGGGCACCTTTCGCGGTTCTTTTGCCCAGAATGCTGCACTGCTTGCCATGCGCAATAAAGTAACTCCGCTCGATTCGCTGGTGCTGGGGAGCAAGCTGGCCAGAGAAAATGAACTGTTAGGGCTGAGTGGTTTTTACCTGTATTGGAAGGCACGCCGATCTGGCGCCTTAAACGACTACTATGAAGCTGCAGTGGACTTCATCCGGGCCGCCTCGTTGTCTGGTGTGAAGCACCAGGATAAGGCAGCAGCCACAGAATGGACCTACAGCAAGATTTGTCTGGACTCTGCCCTGAAGCTTGATCCGGAGCATCTTCCCTCACGCAATGCGTTGGTTGCCTACTACACAGAATTCGGAGGTGAACCCATGAAAGGTGTCGCCCTCCTGAAAGAAAATGAAAAGTTAGACAGCAGTGATCTCGAAACGCAATACCTTTATCTTTCCCTATTGAAAAAAGCAGGTGAGCTGGATAAAGCCATCTTACGTTGCCAAAAAATTATATCTTTGCAGCCCCAAAATCCGGAGTTTCTTTATGAAATGAGCGGGCTTTATGGCATGAAGGGAGACTCCCTGAACGCCAAATTGTACCTCGACCTTGCTATAAAGACTCAACGCTCCGGCTTCGGAAACAATTAATAATCAAGATATGCCAAGCGGTAAGAAAAGAAAGCGTCATAAGATCGCAACCCACAAAAGAAAAAAAAGACTTCGTAAGAACCGTCACAAGAAGAAGTAATCTTTCTGACTTCCTCACATGACGAACGAACTTATCGTTTCGAAGCATGGGGGTGGGGTGGATATTGCCTTATTATGCGATAAAAAGTTAACTGAATTACATCGCGAAGGATCTTCCAGCAGTTTTCATGTTGGTGATTTCTATTTAGGCAGAATCAAGAAAATTTCTCCCTCTCTGAACGCTGCCTTTGTAGATATAGGCAGCGAAAAGGATGCTTTTTTACACTATTACGACCTTGGGCCCAATGTGCGCTCGGTGAAGAAACTCACCCGCATGGTGTTGGAGGGTAAGTCAAGTGCTGCCGACCTGGATCGTTTTGAGATGGAAGAACAAACCGTTAAAACGGGTAAAATCTCCCAAATCTTTAAAAAGGGCGATGTGGTATTGGTTCAGATTCTTAAAGAACCAATCAGCAACAAGGGTCCCAAAATAGGTTGTGATATTTCTATAGCCGGCAGATACTTTGTGCTGGTCCCCTTCTCGAATCATATTTCTCTTTCCAAGAAAATCGGCAATCCGGAAGAGAAGAAGCGCCTAAGAAAACTCGCTCAGACGCTGAAACCGGAAAATTTCGGGGTGATTATCCGCACAGTTGCCGAAGGCGTGGATATCACAGAGCTTGACCAGGACTTGCGCTCATTGTTGAAAAAATGGGATCAACTGGCTCAGAATTTGAAAACCGCCCAACCCGGACGTATGGTGCTTGGCGAAGGCTCTCGCCTGGATACCTTCCTGCGTGATGTGCTCAATGAGAGTTTTACCCAGATAAATGTAAATGACAAAGACCTGTTCCAGGAGTTACAAAGTTATGTAGGTAAAATCGCCCCCGGACTGGAAAAAATTATACGGTTATACCAGGGCAAAACGGACATTTTCGACCACTTTCACGTAAGCCGTCAAATACGTAGTTCTTTCGGTAAAACGGTACCATTTTCCGGTTCTGCCTATTTGGTGATAGAGCATACCGAGGCCCTTCATGTGTTTGACGTAAACAGCGGAAATGCCGTGTTCGATGCGGAAAATCGCGAAGCAAACGTAGCCAGGATCAATCTGGAAGCAGTTGGCGAAATTGCACGACAAATAAGGCTGCGCGACATGGGAGGAATCATTGTGGTAGACTTCATTGACATGAGGGATCCACAATTGAAAAAAAATCTGAACCAGGCCCTGCGCGATGCCATGAAAACAGACAGAGCAAGGCATACCATTCTACCCATGAGCAAATTCGGCCTCGTGGAAATCACCCGCGAAAGGGTGCGCCCTCAAACGGTAATACTGAATACTGAAACCTGTCCTTCCTGCAATGGAAGCGGTCGCATAGAAAGCAGCGTACAACTTTTTGAAATGCTTGAAAATACCCTGGTTTATCTCTGGGAGAATTTAAACCATAAAGGAATTGTATTAAAAGCGCATCCTTTTATTGCTGCTTACATCAGCAAAGGATTTCCTTCCATTCGATGGAAATGGTGGTGGAAATACCGTCACTGGCTTCGTGTGGAACCAGTAGACACCTTCCATATCGGTGAATATCGGTTTGAAGACCACAACGGAAGAGAAATATCCCGGTTGTAAATGTAGCTATTTGCACACGCCACATGACGCTGTGCACAATGCAGTGAAATTCTTGCACCCTCATGGTGTTTATTTTGCAGTTATGAGAACTCTTGTCGCTATTGGATTTTTACTCCTGCTTCCTTCCTGTGTGAGCAAAAAAAAATTCACAGCATTGGAAGATGCGTACAGGTCACAGGCCAAACGCGATAAGGATCAGATAGCTGCCATGCAGGCGCGATTGCAAGACATGGAAACTATACTTGAAGAGCGGCTCCGCAGTATATCTGCATTAAAGAACGACACGGCAGTAAAG
>JBEGML010000346.1:0-3005 GCA_041183145.1 Bacteroidota bacterium
AATTACTTTCAATATCGACACACTTATTTCATTGAGCGGAAACACCTTGACTGCAGCTCCCGGAGCAGGCAGTTATCAATGGGTAAATTGCAGCAATAATTATGCAGTTATTCCCGGAGCAACGAATCAGATTTTTACTGCGGGTTCCTCGGGAACATATGCTTGTATACTTGGATCGTCCGGTTGTTTTGATACCACACAATGCGTAACAGTTAATTCATCTTCTATAACCGAAACCGGTTTAGGCAGTTTTATGGTTTATCCAAATCCGGCAAAGGAATTTTGCACTATCGAATTCAGTAGTAGTGCCCGAGGGATGATGCAGATATTTGACTTCAGCGGAAGATGCCTTAGACAGGAAAATGTTCAGACGAGACGGGAAACATTAGATTTATCAGATCTCGATGCAGGGATATATCTGATAATTTTTATTGACAGTTCTGGAAACAGGAACCAACGAGAATTAATTGTGTCATCAAGAGACTAATTAGGGGTAAAACTATAATTCAATCAGCGGATCCCAAAACACTTCATTAAACTTAATTACTTTATCATTTAATACAATTACACCTTCAGATTCAAGAAGTTCCTGCATTTTTAAAGGAGAAGAAAAGTGAGCCTTGCCGGTAAGTAAGCCCATGCGGTTTACCACTCTGTGTGCAGGAACCGGAATATCTATGGTGTGGCTGTTATTCATTGCCATTCCAACCATACGTGCGGAGCCAGGCCTGCCAATTGCAGTTGCTATGGCGCCATAGGTGCTTACCCTGCCGGTAGGGATAAGCCTTACAACCTCATACACCAGTTCGAAAAAAGAAAAATCAGATGAATTATTCATGATAATAAACCCGCTTCACTCTTGAAGACACTGAGGCAAGAACCTCATAAGGAATAGTTTCCATATCTCTTGCCAACTCTGAAACAGAGTATCCATCTCCAAAAACAGTAACCTCATCCCCTTCTCTCACATCGATACCAGTAACATCAATCATACACATATCCATGCAGATGTTCCCGACCGTATAAGCGGGTTTTCCTGCAACAAGCATATGTCCTTTACCGTTGCCTAACTTTCTGGAGAAACCATCTGCATAACCAACCGGGACGGTTGCGATAAGAGCGTCATGTTTCAACATTCCTTTACGACTGTAACCGACCGTTTCACCGGCTTTAAGATGGCGAAGTTGCGAGACCACGGTTTTCATTCTTGTAGTAGGCAACAAGTGTGGAATATCTTCGGTACAACCCGAAATTCCGTGCATACCGATACCGAGTCTTACCATTTCAAATTGAAGGTCAGGCCAGCGAGAAACGCCTCCTGTGTTAAGCAGATGTCTGCAAAAATCAGAGCCAAGTCCTTCTTTAAGCGAAGCACACATGCGACGAAAGGTATCAGCCTGCATTCGGGTAAAATCATCATGTTCAGGTTCATCACTGGCAGCCAGGTGAGAAAATACTGTAGCTATTTTCACATTTCGCTGATTTCTTAGCCGCAATATAACATGATCCAGTTCAGATTCCATAAAGCCAAGCCTGTGCATACCTGTATCCAGTTTAAGATGAATAGCAAAGTGATTTTTAGCAGCCGGACGACTTTTCAGCATGTGAAGAAAGGCATCGAGATTACGTAAACTAAAAATTTCAGGTTCCAAGGCATGAGCGAGCATAAGCTCAAAACTTTGCTCATCAGGATTCATGACCATAACCGGCAGATCAATTCCTGCATTTCTCAACTCAACCCCTTCATCGGCATATGCGACAGCCAGATAATCAAGCCGGTTAAATTCAAGTAGATGCCCTATTTCAATACTTCCGCTACCGTACCCGAATGCCTTCACTACCGCCATCAACCTAACATCCGGAAGCAGACGGGTTTTAAAATAATTGATATTGGATGCAAGCGCGTCAAGATTAATTTCAAGAACCGTCTCATGTGCTTTTTGCTGGAGCCTTCGAATTATCCGCTCCATACCAAAAGAGCGGGCGCCTTTCACCAGAATGGTTTCTCGATGAAAAACAGCAAGATCAATTGAAGTGAGAAATGACTCGGTGTCAGTGAAAAATAATTTCTCCGGTATTTGAAATAAATCAGCCTTCTCCGAAATAATTTGTCCGATACCGATCATGCGCCGGATACCATGATGTGAAAACAGCCTTGAGACCTCTGCATACAAGGCCTCCGGAGCCTTTCCTGTTTCGAGTAAATCAGATATGATGATGCACTTTTTTTCGTATTGCTGCTGACGTGAAAGAAAATCAAGTGCAATTTTTAATGAGTCTATATCTGAATTGTAGGTATCATTAATGATTTTACACTGATTAATTCCCTCCTTAACTTCCAATCTCATGGCTATGGTAGAGAGCTCCTTCATACCTGAAGCTATTTTCTCCTGAGACTGCCCCATAGCGAGCAAGCAAGCCCAGCAGGTTATAGCATTTTCTATGGATGCCTCATCATAAAAGGGAATGCTGACAGAAACAAAATCATTGTTACATATAGCCTGAATATCTGTCTGCTCCTGATTTCTCACCACCTTTGTGATAAGGAGGTCGGCCTTATTTTTTCTACTCCATGAAAAGATACGGTTTGAGGGATAATCTCGGAAGATCTGATGGAGCACATCATAGTCTCGGCAATAAACAATTTTACCGGCATTTTTGAAAAGCAAGGCCTTCTCTTCCGCCTTCTGTGAATCACCGGAAAAGTTTTCAGCATGAGCCTGCCCGAAGTGGGTAAAAACACCAATATCCGGCTGTATAAGTTCTCCGAGATGCAGCATTTCACCGGGTCGTGAAATTCCTGCCTCGAAAATACCCAGATTATGTTCTTTATTGATTTGCCAAAGACTGAGTGGAACCCCAACCTGAGAATTATAACTTTTAGGACTTCTGACAATTTCGAAATCGCCTTTCAGCAACTGGTACAGCCATTCTTTCACAATAGTTTTTCCATTGCTACCCGTTACTCCAATGACCGGAAATTGAAAATGAGATCGATGAAAAGC
>JBEGML010000347.1:0-3157 GCA_041183145.1 Bacteroidota bacterium
GGCTGTAATTATCGTTGGGAAAACAAAAACTTCAGCCAAAAAACTAAAATTTCAGACCTAGGCCTGCGCTAAATGAAAGAGTAAGGCCATTAGGAGTCAGCCAGGGATAAGAAGTACCCAACAGAGCTGACTGGTAGTTACCAATGCGATAATTTGGATACACTTCATTACGGAAAAATGTGTAAGCTGCAAGATCCGCGAATTGTCGGGTAATGGTGACGCACAGATGAATACCCCAGTTAAAGAAGGCGGGGCGATAATTTTTATCGTCCTCTAATTGCAGTGGATCTCCATATTTATTCAGAGAAAAAACGTGCAGACCGGCAATGGGACCGAAAGAAAAATCGAATGATGTTTCCTGTTTGACCAAAAAGGGAATACCGAAAAAGGGCGAAAGATTGAATCTGTATGCATTTAGGTCAATCTGAGCAGGATCAGAATCAGAGCTGCTGAACCGGGAAAAAAGTAAAGATCCACCGTAGAAAAACTTTTGCTCTTTCAAAGGCAACTGAACATAGCATGCGAGGCTGAATCCGTGGCGCAGTGCGGGAATACCCGAAGCTGGCGAGGCCCTTGTAAATGCGTACTCCCGGTGGATCTGATCAAGAAAGGGGCTATGGTTTTGAGTGTAAGAAAGATCAAATTTCAGGTTGCCTGCAGAAAAACCCATTTGATATATTAAATATAATATATAAAAAATATATTTTTTCATGAGAACAAAATTTCATGTGAGGCTCTTACAGCAGTTTCAATTGCTCCATGGACCGTTGAATTATGTCCGTTAAAATGGGTGGCTTCACCGGCAAAGAACACTTTATTCAGGATAGGAGCGGCCAGAGTTTTTCGGGCACCTACAGAATTTTTTCCTGCGTAGCTGTAGGCACCGCCAATCCAGTGTTGATCTTTCCAGTTCATTAGTGTGTAAGATTGAAAAGAAGCGGAGGCTTGTCCAGAAAACATAGTATCTAATCCATCAAGAATTTCTGCTACTACGCCATTGGATGACAGTTGAAGCATTTCAGCAGCTTCACCGCAGGCAAAGGCCGTTAGTGCAAATGGGCCAGAGGGCGGGCAGGTTAGTGGAGCCCAGCATTCAGGAACAAGCGGATGACCGAACAATGAACCCATATTTTCAGGCCAAAAACGGGATTTAAAATACAGAACCACCTTCAAGCCCAAATCCATGCCCAGTGCCGACATTGCCACTAATTTTTCCTCAGGTAGAGGAGGGTTAAAGGTTAGTTTTGATTGTTTGAGGGCAGAAAGTGGAACTGTCACCAAAACCTTGTCGAAAGCCTCAGAATTGCCATTGTAATCAATAAGAGTAACCTGAGCATCTTTGTAGTTGATATTTCTTACCGGCCTATTGAAACGAATAAGATTCTTTACCTTTTCATAAACCGGCACAAGCAGACTGCGGTAATCAGCCCTGGTTAGTACTATACTCTGTTCACCCGATGACCAGGCGCGTTCTTCTTCAGAAATGGCTCTCAGACTTAAGCGATTAACACTGGTTCCCCTTTCATTTCCAACCAGAGCATTAAATAGATTTTCATATTTGGCGGCAAGGCCATTCGCTTTGGCCCAAGAGAGCGGATCGGTATCAGGAAGATCATCATCGGTACTTATTCTATCGATAAGATTAAGAAGCTTTTTCAGATCCGGATCATTTCCTAAAGCCGAGAGACTGGAGATTTGACCGTCAAGAAAAATAAAATCTTCCAATTGTTTAGAATCAGACCAGACTGAGCCAGACTGGAGCAACCATTCAAAAAGAATAGAATTTTTTCCATGAATTTCTTCTGCACCAAGCTCCACCGGAAATCCCTTTTCAGTACTCGAAAAAATCCTGCCGAAAGCGGAGTCGGAAGCCTCCCATATTTCACAATCAACTCCTTTAAGTTTCAGTAAAGCCGCGGCATACAGGCCCGAAGCACCGGCGCCAATCACACAGACTCTGCCTGAAAAAGAGGGCAGCTCAGGCTTATTGCAAGACAGAAGATACCGGTGAGCCAGAGTGAGCACCGCCAGGCCGCTAAGATTTTTTAAAAACCTGCTTCGTGGTATTTTAGTACCGTTCATAACACAAAAATCCCTTTTTTTACGTTAATGAGGCGCATGACAGGAAGAATCTGTTTTCTAATACTGATTTTGTCGGGCATGACAGGAATTTACGGGCAGCATATCGGTGGACTCAAAAAGGTTCGCGTAAGCACCCGAAGCGGACCAGTCAGGCTCGATACATTGAGTATTTTACCAGGAAGTTTGATGATATACGAACCTTCCGGAACAGCATTATCCTGTATTGAGCTGGATGAGATAAAAGCCATGATTTCATTCTCAGAAAAATGTTCACTTACAGATAGTTTAACTGTTTATTATAAAACATTATATATTAATTTATCAAAAGAATACTTTCACAAAGATTTCGCAAAAGCAGAACAGGGAGAGAAAAAATTTCAGGATCCGTTTACCATCGTTTATAAAAGAGATGATCAGGATATTTTTGGATTGCAGGGTCTGAATAAAAGCGGCAGTATAACCCGAGGGATTACGTTCGGGAACAACCAGGACGTGGTGGTGAATTCGAATCTGAATTTACAGGTAAGCGGGAGGCTGAGCGACAAAATCAGCATAAGTGCGGCGGTGGCTGATGACAATATTCCAATACAACCAGAAGGAAACACACAGCAATTGCAGGAGTTCGACCGGGTATACATCAAAGTAAACGACGATCGTTCGACCATGATAGCAGGAGATTTTCAGCTATCACGTCCGAACTCACATTTTATGAACTATTACAAGCGGGCGCAGGGAGGATGGTTACGCAGTGGAACAGATTCTTTGAGCAAAGGAAAGCCCATCATAAACGGAGAAGTTGCAGCAGCAGTATCAAGAGGGAAATTTTCGAGAAATGTTTTTTTCGGCACTGAGGGGAATCAGGGTCCTTATCGGTTAAAGGGAGCAGACAATGAAGCGTTTATTATTGTATTGAGCGGCACCGAACGCATTTATATTGACGGGCAGTTACTGATCAGAGGACAAGAGAATGATTATATCATTGACTACAACACAGCCGAGATTACATTTACAGCGCGCAGACTTATCACCAAAGACAAGCGTATCATTGCGGAGTTTCAGTATGCCGAGAGAAATT
>JBEGML010000348.1:0-8432 GCA_041183145.1 Bacteroidota bacterium
ACACTGGCATTAATCTACAGTGCATACGCTATCGGAATGAAAATCCTGTATCCTGAAAAAATAATTCAGGGATTTACTACTTTGGCGATTGCAATTTTCATTTTCAGTGGTGTTCAGCTTATTGCCCTGGGAATGATCGGAGAGTACGTACTTAGAATCTATGATGAAACACGGAATCGTCCGATTTTTATAGTAAAAGAAAAATACTTTTAAATGAAAAAAGAATACTATCAGGAATATTATACCATCGAAAGAAATCACTGGTGGTTCAGAGTTCGTGCTGAAATGCTGATGCAAAAAGCGGCAATTCTTATGTCCGGAAAAGAACAACCAAAAATTCTGAATATTGGTGCGGCCACCGGGCATTCCTCTCAATTATTGAACAAACTGGGTACTGTGAAAAGTGTAGAATTTGATAAGGATTGTTTTGAGTTCACCAAAAACCTTCCTGATATCGATATCGTAAATGCAAGCATCACATCGCTTCCTTTTCCTGACGCCTGCTTTGATCTGGTTTGTGCCTTTGACGTAATTGAACATGTAAAAGATGATGAACTGGCCTGGAACGAAATGTACAGGGTCTGCAAACCCGGAGGGAAAATAATGCTGACGGTTCCGGCCTTTATGTTCCTTTGGAGCGAACATGACATCATCAATCATCATGAAAGACGTTATGTAAAAAAACAATTACTGAATGTTGCCGCTAAAGGCAATACCTTATACTGCAGCTATTTCAACACCATTCTTTTCCTGCCTATCGCCGCATTTCGAATGCTGAAAAATCTGTTCTTCGGGAAACCTCTGGCAGAAAATGCTAAATCTGACTTTTCCGGATCCGGAAACCGTTTGGCAGATAAGATATTATATTCAATCTTCTCTCTAGAGAAACCATTGATCAAAGCAGAGCGATCATTGCCATTTGGCCTCAGCCTGATTCTCGTAAAAGAGAAGCCTGCTTATTAAGGAAAAGCCTTAGTGCGTCTTCCTTTTGGAAGGAGGATGAAAAGAGAAGGGCTCAATGCCAACCAACAACATATCATCTGTCTGTGAAAGATTGCCCTGCCATTTACGGAGACCAATCTCCAGTTCAAGATTCCGCCTTTCAGGACTTGACTGCTGTATTTTAGACAAAATAGAAAGTAAGCCAGGCTTCATCATTTTTCTTTTCGCCGGACCGCCAAACTGATCCTTGATGCCATCACTGAAGAAATAGAAAAAATCTCCTTCCTCATAAGTGTGAACATTAAGCGGGAATTCATTTTCGTCAGATTTTATTTCAAGCCCAAGCGTTGGGCCGCGCAAACTGTGGAACTCCCAGGAAGAATCTTTGGCTCTGTATTGTATGTACTGCATTTTCGTACCTGTAACCAAAATCCGATTGTGGGGATTTTCTACCTGAAAGATGACAATCTCCATGGAATCATGCACAGAAGAACTTCCTGTCGTAAGTGCTTTACGAATATGGTTATTAATATTAATTACCATTTTGCGCGGATCATTATGCCGGCGGAAAGCACTGAATACAACCTGATAGGAAAGTATAGACAACAACGCTGCAGGTATTCCGTGACCGGTGCAATCTCCTAAAGCTCCAACAAAAGAATCGCTGGTTTTCTTTTGATATAAACAGCAGAAATCTCCCGTTATCACATCCTTAGGTCTGTTCAGATAAACAGGGTGGTCAAAATATTTAGACCATTTAATTTTATCGGGAATAATAGACCTCTGAATTCTCTGAGCATACCAAATCGAATCGGTTAATTCAGAGACAGACTCAATGATATCATTCAAATCATCTACAGCTAGTGGTTTACTTAAAAACCCCTTCATATTTGTTCCCACGGCACGCTCCAAATTGGAGTCTTCAGTATTGCCCGTAATGTAAATAACAGGAATTGTATTCTTCTCCTGCAGTCTTTTCATGGTATCAATTCCATCCTCTTGCTTTTCTAATCTGATATCCATTAGAATAAGATCAGCAGTATCGTGCTCAAAAAAATTCACGACCTCTTCACCGGACGTGAAGGTACCCACAACCTCATGTCCAAGATTCTGAACATAATGCTTGTGAAGCTCCATGATAATCATATCATCTTCAACGATGACTATCCGCTTTTTTGACATAGTTATTGCCGATTGGGAAAGTTAATATGTAGCAGAAGTTTTTTGTGTTCTGTATGGTAGCCACTCCTTTAAGCTGCTTTTGAAGGCTATCCATAAGTTTAAAGCCAAAACCGCCTGGCCGTGATTCATCCATATTTTTCGGCATACCCGGACCCGTATCCTCGTAAACTAAACGCATTTCACCTTCAAAATATGCAAGTTCGATTAATATTCTAACCTTACCATCAACAGTTCCATACTTTAGAGAATTTGAAACCAATTCGCTAATAAGTAAGCCAAGAGAAATAGACCGTGAAATATCAAGACAAATACTTTTGTCTATGCGGTAATCAAAACTAACGTCAGTGTAAGAATCGGTGCTGTAAAGTTTTTTATAATATGAAGCCATCTCCATGATATAATCATTGAATGGAATGGTAGAAAAATCAATTGCATTGTATAACTTCTGATGCACAAGTGCAATGCTCTTGACCCTTAATTGCATCTCTGAAATCAATTGTTTTGAGTTAACATCAGATACCTGTGCTTTTTTCAATTCAAAAATACCGTCTATAATAGCAAGGTTATTTTTTACACGATGATGAATTTCGCCCATAAGCACAAGGTTTTCCTCATACTTCCTCTCAATTTCATGAAGCATTGCCTTCTCTTTCGTGTTATCATACAATGAAATAAGCAACTGCGATTCACCGCCTGTAGCTTTGAATTCATGCGCACGAAGAGAAAGGATTACTTGCTCCCCATCTTGTCGGTTTAAATTCACTTCACTTTCGTAATTGCCGGAAACGAAAAACCTTTGGAGATCTTTTATTTTGACATCTAAAAAATTCAATGTCGCCTCTAAATCTTCTGTAATTTCATTGTCAGAGATGATTTCTGTAATTTTTTTATTGCGAAAAATCCGCACATAACGATCTCTGAAATTTTTACGATAAAGCAACAAGCCTTCGCTGATATTATCAATAATAAACTGAAGCATCTGCTCATTCCTCTCGACCCTGTGAGTATTGTGAATCAACTCCGTCATGTCTATCCCATAACCAAATATCTGAGCCTGCCCATCAACTCCTGGCATAAATTTTTTTCCACAAAGAAAATGACGATCTCGCTTAGGGCTCTGAAGTGTAATATTGAAGGTGACCAGTTCCTCCGGGCGACCGACGGCCTCGTTGTCGGTTTTTTGTAACACAGGAAGTAATTCAGGCGGATAAAGATCAGCGTCGTAACAGCCACTTACCTTTTTACCAAGAGTCTGATCCATAATCACATTCCCATAGGTATATTGCCCTGACAAATCCTTTACATACATACAAACCGGCAAACTGTCAAAAATAGTTTCAACAAGTCTCTTTTGTGCCGAGGCAAGAGCCAGCGCTTTGTTCTTTTCAGTCACATCCCTGAAAAAACCATGCGTTGCAATAAGCTTTCCATTCCTTAGCAAAGGAACAATATTGCCTTCTACTGAAATGATACGACCCGATTTAGAAACAAAATCTACCTCCATGTTGGTAAAACTCTTGCCCTGCAAAACTTCCATAAAGATACCCGCACAGTGGGTCCTATGCTCCTCAGCTATAATATCGAATAGGGTAATCTTTGAAAGATCATCTTCAGAATATTCAAGCTTTTCATGCCAGGCTTTGTTACAAAAAAGCAATCTTCCCGTTGAATCAAAACTCTGTATAATTTCAAGACTATTTTCGAAAAGATCCTGATAAGTCCTCTGACTCTCCATTTGAGCTCTTCTGGCAGCAGACAACTCCGTGAGATTAATAATCGAGCCTATGATAGTTTGATGGTCTGAAACATCACCGTGTAATCGGGCACTCATCTTGTAAAAGACAAGCGATCCCGACTTTGTTTTTGTTTCTGCCAGAAAATTTTTTACGATCTTCTTTTCATTCAATATACTGACAAACTCCACATACTGCTCACTACTTCCTAAACAAAACTTTAGCCCGTTTGAATTTATCTCTTCTTCAGATCCCGAAAAAATTTCTCCGAAAGCCTTGTTGGTACGAATTAAAGAACCATCACAACGGGCTACAAACATGCCCGAAGAAGAATCTTCCCATATTGCTTCAAGAAACTCCATTTTGCTTACTTACAGCGATAAATAAATTTCGGCAAGTTAATCAAAATTGCACACAAAAACATGGATGCATCATGATTTTAACTTCTCACCGCTTAGCAAAATCAAACAATCAGGTGAAATTATTACCAGTAGTTTTTAATTTGTAATCTAAAAACTGAATCAACAACAATCCAGTTTTCATTACTTAACCACATTTGTTTGCAGACCAAGCTCTCTGAGTTGTACAGGATTAATCTCTGAGGGGCAATCAATCATGACATCGCGACCAGCATTGTTTTTGGGAAATGCAATGAAATCTCTAATGCTGTCTGCACCACCGAAAAGTGAACAAAGTCGGTCGAAACCAAAAGCAATTCCCGCATGAGGTGGCGCGCCATACTCAAAAGCATTCATCAAAAATCCGAACTGCTGTTCTGCCTCATCCGCGCTAAAGCCAAGCACATTAAACATTTTACTTTGCAAAGATTTATCATGTATCCTAACCGATCCACCTCCAACCTCAACACCATTGATTACCATATCATAGGCATTTGCCCTTACATTGATATAATTCCCTGAATTAAGAAGCTCAATGTCTTCTTTTTGAGGCGAAGTAAAAGGATGGTGCATGGCAAACCACCTGCCCTCTTCTTCGTTGAGCTCGAGTAGAGGAAAATCCGTTACCCAAAGACAAGCGTATGTATTCTTATCCCTAAGACCCAATCTCGCTCCCATCTCAAGCCGAAGCTCTGAAAGTGCCTTTCTTGTTTTTGTCTCTGAACCGGCAAGCACCAAAATAAGATCCCCCGGAGCGGCTTTCATAATTAATGCCCATTCGCGCAACGCAGCTTCATCAAAAAACTTATCTACAGAAGACTTTATTGTACCGTCATTTTGCATTCGTGAATAAACCAAACCCGAGGCGCCTATTTGCGGACGCTTAACCCAATCGGTAATTTCATCTAGCTGTTTTCTGGTGTAATCAGCCGCGCCCGGAACTACAATTCCTGCAACAAGTTCTGCCTCATCAAATACCTTAAATCCTTTGCCTTTTACAAGCGAACTTATATCAGATATTTTCATATCAAACCGAATATCCGGCTTATCATTACCATAATACTTCATGGCATCTGAATAAGTCATTCGAGGAAATGAGGATAATTCAATGCCCTTGACTGTCTTAAAAAGATGCCTGACCAATCCTTCAAAAACCGATAAAATATCTTCCTGCTCAACAAAACTCATCTCACAATCAATCTGGGTAAACTCAGGTTGCCGGTCAGCACGCAAATCTTCATCTCTGAAACACTTTACCAGCTGATAGTATTTGTCAATTCCTGCAACCATAAGTAATTGCTTAAAAGTTTGAGGACTTTGAGGCAAAGCATAAAATTGACCGGGATTCATTCTGGAAGGCACCACAAAATCTCTGGCTCCTTCAGGAGTAGATTTTATTAGTACAGGCGTTTCCACTTCAATAAAACCTATTTCATCGAGATAGTTTCTGGTTGCCTTGGCCAGCTGGTGACGCAGTATCAGCGACTCTCTCACAGGAGCACGTCTGATATCGAGGTAGCGATACCTCATCCTGAGTTCATCGCCCCCGTCTGTTTCCTCCTCGATGGTAAAAGGAGGCACCTTGGACTCATTTAAAATGCGAAATTCCCGGATGGCAATTTCGATTTCGCCTGTAGGGATTTTTTGATTTTTACTCTCACGTTCACGAACGATACCGGTCACCATCACAACGAACTCTCTTCCGCAGCTCTGAAGCTGTGTCAGTAAATCTGCTGGTGTGTGTTCATCATGTGTAAGTTGGGTAATACCATAGCGATCTCTTAAGTCAGCAAATGTCATGGCTCCAAGATTTCTAACCTTGTGAATCCATCCGCTCAGCTTAACCTGCCTCCCGCAGTCTGTAAGCCTGAGCTCACCGCAATGATGTGTCCTGTACATAATGCCACAAAGCTAAGTTCCCTGAGGGTGAGAATCAACACCAAAATAAAAAAAGCACTGCTAAGGCAGGTTTAACTGCCTTTAAGGAACTTTTAGTTTTTCAGGAAACTGCCGGCAAAGAGTTTTTCGCCGTTGATGCCGAAAACGACAAGTTGATAAAGTCCTTTTTCCAGAAAGGAAATATCAAGCAGGTGAGATTCTTGACCTGATTCAATAACCCTAATTCTAATTAACTGACCGGTCGCATTGAAGAGCTGATAATGTGTATTATGCAACTCCATGTTGCCGATACGGATATAATTTTGCGCAGGGTTAGGAAAAATAATACCATTGACATCAAATTGAGGGCTTATTCCAACTGGCAGACAATCTACACATTCATTGAAACAAACTATGGGAAGCACCAGATTGCTGTCAGGAACAACCAGACTGCGATTAAAACCTCCGAACCCATCGGGAACGCCACAAGCAGGAGGAGCTTGCTCAAAAACAGCGGATGTTCCGCTTCCATTCACATATTTGAACTGTATATTAATAGAGGTGTCAAGAGGAAGGGTGGCTTCATATATTCCTGAACCGACAGATGTCATTGGCGTTTGTGTGGTGCTGAAATTGTTAAAACTTCCTGCAAGAAACACCCCTTGCGGTGAAACCTGAACTGACGACATATTTACTCTGAAGGTAATATCAGAAAAAACAGGCTGCTGACAATCCTGACATTCGCCAAAACAAACTGTGGGCAATACCGATGACACAGATGGAACTGCAAACTCACGATTAATTATTCCACCTCCGCCAACATTACCGCATGATGCGGGCACTAATTCAAAAATAGCCGAAGGGCCTGTTCCATTGACAAATTTGTATTGAACCACAACGGAGGTATCAAGCAAAAGTGTGTCTGCAAATATTCCGTTTCCCAAATCAGACATTTGATGGGCGCTTGTACTGAAGCCATTGAAGGTGCCGGCCAGAAAAACTCCTGAAGGAGAAACAGACACCTGATTCATGTTTACTGAAAAAGCAACCGAAACCAAAACGGGTTGCGAACAAGCGGTGCATAAACTGAAACAAACTGTAGGCAAGGAAAAGGCAGCTTGCTGGGGAACAGATAAAATTCGGTTAAAGCCCCCTAGTCCATTGGGCGTGCCGCAAGCTGAAGGAACAGACTCATACTGTGCAGAAGTACTGGTTCCGTTTACAAAAATGTATTGCAGAACCACACTGGTGTCAACAACAAGAGTGTCGACAAAAATATTCCCACCCGCAGGTGACATCGGAGAACTGAGAGCAAATCCGTTAAGGCTTGTGGCCAGAAAAACACCTGAAGGAGAAATAGTCTGTCCGCTCATATCAACAGAGAAGACCAGAGAACAAAGAGCGCCGGCAGAAGGATTGACTATGTAGGAATAATTTTGTCCACCATTAACTGCCTGACGCAATGTTACCAGATCTATGTCTGAGCTTGAAAAAATAGCTGAATCATCCAATGTGGTGGTAAAGGCATAATAATTAACTTCAGTTCCGGCGGCAAATGCTGGAATATGCGCAATGCCACTTGTGTCAGAGAGGCCTGAAAAACTAACCGGCCTACAAACAGACGTGGCGAAATTATCAACAGTATATCTGATAAATACATTTTCCTCCGGCGACCTAGCAGTGGCCAGATTAACGACAATCTGAACAGAGTCTGAGGCTGAAACCGCACTGGCAGCCGGAGATTGTAAAACGGGAAAATTAGCAGCAAATCCAACCGGAGAGGAGCTCGTGCGCATGATCACCACCTGGGTTGAGGAATACCCCTGATCTTTTAGCCGGGTGGTGTAGAATTGATTAATTATTGCAGAATCTGCCAAAAAGTTATCAGTTATACCTGCACCTCCAAACCAGGCATATGTTTCGGGAGTGTTAAGATTCGAAACAGAAGCCGGGAATTTTCGCCACTTGTTGAAATTGTTATCAGATTCAATTACAAACTGTTCTTGCTCAACCTGAGCCTGAAGAGTTACTGAAGGATAACCGGGAATATCAGGCTGCATAGCATAACCGGATCCATACCAGTCAGCTCTGTACTCAGCGTGTAAAAAATATTGCTGAGAGAAAGAAAAATGGCTCCAGAATAACATTATCAGGATCAAAAGGTGATTCTGGAAAATAAAGAATCTTCGACGTCTCATATGAAAATAACGATTTAGAGGGGCAAATTTAACAAAGCACTTTGGGCCGCAAAAAAATAAAAAAACTATGTTGGGGCCCAAGAAATTGATTAGCTTCTCAG
>JBEGML010000349.1:0-16812 GCA_041183145.1 Bacteroidota bacterium
GGAAGAAACAGGATTCAAACAGGATGGTGTTGCCTATTTCAATAGTGCCGAAGAGTTGTTTGCATCAGGAATTCAATTTGATGTGGTAAACATCTGCACCCCAAACGGACTTCATGCCAAACATTCCATGATGGCCCTTGAGGCGCGGAAACACATTGTGTGTGAAAAACCAATGGCATTGTCAAAGGCCGATTGTGAATCTATTATTTACAAAGCTCTGCAGGTTCACCGCAATGTCTTTTGCGTGATGCAAAACCGGTACAGCCCCCCTTCCGTGTGGATAAAAGAAGTAGTTGATCAGGGTATACTCGGTGAGGTTTTCATGGTGCAGCTCAATTGTTACTGGAACCGTGACAACCGCTACTACAAAAATGGAAGTTGGAAAGGATCGCAGGAACTTGACGGAGGAACATTGTTTACACAGTTTTCCCACTTTATTGATATCATGTACTGGCTATTCGGTGACATCACAGATATTCAAGGTAAATTTCATGATTTCACTCACCAGAATTCTACAGAATTTGAAGACAGCGGAATCATATCATTCCGATTTATAAATGGTGGAATGGGTTGCATTAACTACAGCACAGCTGTATGGGATAGCAATCTGGAGAGCAGCATCACCATAATCGGTGAAAAAGGAAGCGTTAAAATCGGCGGGCAATACATGAACGAAGTTGAGTATTGCCACATCGACGGCTATCAGATGCCCGAACTTGCACCAGCCTCACCCGCTAACGATTACGGACACTACAAAGGAAGCGCCGCCAATCACCACTTCATTATTGAAAATGTTGTGGATACCCTTCAGGGGAAAACCACAATCACCACCAATGCACTTGAAGGACTTAAGGTGGTAGACATTATAGAACGGATTTATTCCATGAGAAGTCCATCAAGAAAATCATGACAAAAAATTTCAAACCATGATCTATCAGGAGATAATTAAGAAGGAGGCTAAAGTTGCCGTTATCGGACTAGGCTATGTTGGATTGCCTATTGCACTGGCTTTCGCAAAAAAAATATCGGTCATCGGATTCGATATCAATGAAGAAAGGCTGGAGTTAATGAGACAGGGTAAAGACCCAAGCAATGAACTTCAATCTTCGGAATTCGAAAACAGCGACATCGTTTTCACCTCCTCCATCGAAAAACTACGAGAGGCGAAATTCTTCATCGTGGCCGTTCCAACCCCCATTGATGAGCATAATCTTCCTGACCTCAAACCTTTGATTGGGGCATCAAAATCAGTTGGCAAAGCACTGAAAAAAGGAGATTATATTGTCTATGAAAGCACGGTTTACCCAGGCTGTACAGAAGAAGATTGTATTCCTGTACTTGAGCAGGAATCAGGATTAAAATTCAAGCAAGACTTCAAAGTCGGATACTCCCCCGAGAGAATTAATCCCGGCGATAAGGAACATACCATCACTAAAATCCTAAAGGTTGTCTCCGGTTGTGATGAAGAATCGTTGGAAAACATTGCCGATGTATACAAGATTATTGTTGAGCCCGGTGTACACAAGGCTTCCTCAATAAAGGTTGCTGAAGCTGCCAAGATTATTGAAAATACGCAGCGCGATGTGAACATTGCCTTGATGAATGAATTGAGCATTATCTTCAGCAGAATTGGAATAAACACTTACGAAGTTCTTGAAGCAGCTGGCACAAAATGGAATTTTTTAAAATTCTTTCCGGGTCTTGTAGGCGGACACTGCATAGGTGTAGACCCCTACTACCTTACCTACAAAGCAGAAGCACTCGGATATCACGCCAGAATAATAAACTCAGGCCGGTATGTCAATGACAGTATGGGGCCCTATATCGCGAAGCAAACAGTTAAAAAGATGATTGCGGCGAAAAAGAACCCGAATGATTGTGTTGTGCTGGTCATGGGTGCTACCTTCAAAGAAGACGTCAGTGATATTCGCAATAGTAAAGTTGCAGATGTAATCAAAGAATTAAAAAGCTTTAGTGTAAACGTTCATGTTGTTGACCCTCATGCTGACAGTGCAGAACTGGAGCATGAATATGGCTTTTCGCTTGAAAAAAATACCGGTAAAAATTACGACGCCGTTATCGTAGCTGTGAATCATCAGGAATATAAATCACTCGATGAAAATTACTTCGCAGGAATTCTGAATAAGGATGCCATCCTGGTCGATATCAAAGGCATGTACAGAGGTAAAATTAAATCTCTGAATTACTGGAGTCTTTAAGTCCAACAGGGCGCAAAAAAAATCCCCGAAAAAATTTTCGGGGATTTTTTTTGCCATCACTGCTTTCAATTAAGATCGGGGTACTGCACGATAAACATCCAGAATTATCTGGCGATACATGCTTCCGAAAGTTGCCAAAGCCCATACACGAAGCAATGTTCGCTCATTGGGCTTAAGCATAACCAAAGCCTTTCTAAACTCCTTCTGAAATAACTGTGAATCGAAACTGACCTTTGTCAGAATCTTTTGGCTGAGTTCTAGCATACCTACCATCGTACTAATAAATTTAATCTGACTTTAACATGCAAAGGTGAAGGGAAATTTTTCTTTTCGGCTTAAGACCTCGTCCCTGCCTTAAGATTTCCCTTCACCATGCACCATTATCTGTTCACTTAACGGAGATAAACTCCTAATGGTTTCGACAAACTGAAGAATTTTGCAGAAAAAATGTTAAAGACATTCCCTTTCAGTATCCTGATCTAATGATTGTCTCCCCAGCGATAAGTTTTTGCTGGTAAAGAAGCCAGATCAAGCACGCGATTTACAACAGACATAGCAACATCACTTATAGTGAGAGGCCTATGATAAAACGATGGTACAGCGGGACAAATAATACCACCTGCCAGAGTTATCTGCTCCATGTTTCTTAGATGAATCAGGCTAAGAGGGGTTTCTCGGGCTACAAGAATTAATTTACGTCTCTCCTTTAACATCACATCAGCTGCTCTGGTAAGCAGGTCATCAGAAGTTCCGGAAGCTATTCTTCCCAGAGTTCCCATGGAACAGGGAATAACTATCATGGTGTCAAATCCTGCCGAACCCGAAGCAAAAGGTGCTGAAAAATCATGCTTTGCATAAAGACGAAAAGGAACTTTTTCAAAATTGCGGTTGCCCAACTCATACTCCCAAACATCCATGGCGTTTTGACTCATCACGAGTCCGATGTTATATTCTTCCTGATTAAGAGAACTCAAAGATTCCAGCAGAAGTTGTGCGTATAAACTTCCGCTTGCCCCTGTGATGGCAACAACAATTTTTCTGGCTTTCATTTCTTCCTAACAAAATTAAACTGCTTAAGTTTCGCTTTTCGATATCTTATATCTGATGCCGAAAACAAGAGCAGAGTTATACTGGCCCAGGTTAAGACGGAAAACCACGTTGCCAACATGAGGTCTTACAGGAAGTATGCTTTGATTGAATCTTCCCTCAATTTCAAATCTTTCGCCGAGAGGATAACGCAGACCGGCATTGAAACTAAATTCAGAGCGGTGAAAAGGTCTTGCCTCGAGACTGTTTTCCGGGAAATCGCCATCCTGATTTCTGATACGACTGTTTAACAAATAGCCCACGGATAAGCCACCAAACCACCAGAACTTTTTATAATAAGCTGAAACAAGCAAGGGCACTTCAACATAACGCAATCTCATATTGTAGGAAAGAAAATCTCCTTTATCCGGACGCGCGGGATCAAAACTCCCTTTTTCAAAATACGCCAATTGAAACTCCCAGCGTATTTTTTCATTTTTAAAGGCGCGCCAGACGGAAAGACCTGCAAACAGGCCAGGCTGATTAAAACCTGCGAGATTATCGCCAGAAACCTGACTGGTAACCAAGCCTGCTGATGCTACAGCCCTGAAGGACTGGGCATGAAGACCAGAGGCCAGGGTCAATAGCAGAAAAAAAAGGAATCGCCTGATATTATTTGATTTTTTTCTCTTCAGCCTGCAGCACTTCCCAGGTTGAGGAATTATAGACAAAAGCAAGCACATAGCAATGTGAAGGATCAATTGAAGGGTCAGTAATTGACAGGCTGTACTTCTTGGTAACTGCCGGATTCCCCTTAACTGGATTACTTGAAATTAATTCTCCCTGACTACTGCCGTTAAAAGAACCTCTGAGCACATGCTTGTGAACATAGTTCTCAATGAAAAAGGGAGATGAGGATGTATAATCTTTCTGCGGAGCAATAATACTGTCTTCAACAAGATAAACAGCGAGTTTATAATCGCCCTGAAGAGATTGCTCGAACTCAGTAGAAATTTCTGTATCAATTTTTCGGGAACCCTCATCATAGGAATTTTTAATGGTAATGAAAGCTGAAAGTTCTTTTGCCAATTCGGCACTTACCGCTGTGTTCCAATCTGCATCGCCTTTGATGTGATTGTTCGGGTATCCCGCGCGATTCACCATTCCATTGGGATTGCCGGCAGCGAGGAGTCCAAAAAAATCATACAATTCAGTAGAGACTTGATTTCTAAAATCAGTGAGGTATTTAGGAGGATCAGGGGCGGCAAAACCACCTGCGTGCACAGCCAGAACAACCACCTTGTCGCCATAATCCTTTTTAATCTGATCAGCCACCCTGGCAGCCTTGGGACAGTTTCCGCAGGTATGGCCGGTATAATCTTCAAGCAATACCTTCCGAACTTTCACCACTATCTCGGTATCGCCTCCTGCAACCGGGTTGGTGGTATAAGGGGCTTTCACGATATCGCAACTTGTTAAAGCAGCAACAAGAAACGAAGCAAGAAGAAAAATCTTTTTCATACGCAAATGAAGGATATACAAAAATACAAAATTGGCGGCATGGAGCATTAAAACCACAAATACATAATCGGTACTTGATTATAGAACAATCTTAATGACACAGGGTTTTGTAAATTTGCACTATATCAGAATCTCATGTCAGAACACTTACCATACTGCCCTTCGCTTTTTCATTACGAAAGGTTTCAGACAAGAGAAGTAAAAATCGGCGAATTGTTGATGGGAGGGAACAATCCCATCAGAGTGCAGAGCATGACTACCACCGACACCATGGATACCGCTGCAACCGTGGCTCAGTCTGTCAGGATGATAGAGGCAGGCTGTGAACTGGTAAGAATAACTGCCCCCAGCCTGAATGAGGCTAAAAATCTGGATAACATAAAAAACGCATTGCGTGGCATGGGTTTCCGAACTCCTCTGGTAGCAGACATTCACTTTACCCCGAATGCGGCAGAACTTGCTGCGCGAATCGTAGAAAAAGTGAGAATCAACCCGGGTAATTACGCCGACAAAAAGAAATTTGAACATACTGACTATACCGATGCTGCTTACCAGGCAGAGTTGGAAAGAATCAGAGAGCGATTCGTACCTCTGGTAAAGATTTGCAAGGAGTATGGTACAGCTATGCGTATTGGTACCAACCATGGTTCACTCAGCGACCGTATTCTAAGCCGATACGGAGACACTCCAATGGGAATGGTAGAATCAGCGATGGAGTTTCTCAGAATTTGTGAAGAATTGAATTATCATCAGATAGTACTCTCCATGAAAGCTAGCAATCCTAAAGTCATGGTAGAAGCCTACAGGCTTTTGGTTCACACTATGATGAAGGCAGGAATGAATTATCCGCTGCATCTTGGGGTTACGGAAGCCGGTGATGGCGAGGATGGACGTATAAAGTCAGCTGCGGGAATAGGAACATTGTTGGAAGACGGATTGGGCGACACCATCAGAGTATCCCTAACTGAGGATCCTGAATTTGAGATACCTATTGCCAAGGCTCTTGCTGAAAGATATACAACCAGAAAAACAGCGCCTGTCTTGGTGCAGGAAAAAATTGTACTACCCAATCCGTTTGAATACAAGAGAAGAAAAAGTGATGCTGTCGTTAATTTCGGAGGGGAACAGGTTCCCAGAGTGATTGTGAGCATGAACAGGCGCGGAAAACTGCAGCCGGCCTCGTTTTTCGGACTTGATTATCGATACTCTTCAGAAACTGATAAATGGAACATGGGCGAAATGGCCTGTGACTTTATCTATGCCGGCAATGAAGTTGTTGACTTTGAAATACCCGGCACGCTGGGTATTATTAATGACTATGAAACCTGGAAAAAGCAAGGCAGGCATGAACGCCGGTATCCTTTAGTAGATGTAGATTCTTATTTTGATATAGTTGAAAAAACAAGCGATTTAGTTTTCGTACAAGTAAAAAATACCACCCGTGACTTGCAGTTTCTTAGCAAAATCAATCATCACTCAAATGTAATTCTGGTTTTGGGAACAGATCACGAACATGGCATGGCTGATCAGCGTGCGTTTTTTGCCGCAATGGAAGCAATGGGAAATTCGATGCCTGTTGTAATCAGAAGATCATATGAAATAAATAATGCAGAACATCTTCAGCTCTACGCGTCAACAGATGTTGCCGGTTTGTTGCTTGATGGATTCGGGGATGGTGTTTGGGTAGAAGGAGAAGCTTCACCAAACATGATAAATCGCCTTTGCTTTGGCATTCTTCAAGCCACCCGCACCCGCATCAGTAAGACAGAATATATTTCCTGCCCTTCATGCGGGAGAACACTTTTTGATCTTCAGGAAACTACACAGAAGATCAGACAAAGAACCCAACATCTCAAGGGAGTGAAAATCGGCATCATGGGTTGCATAGTAAACGGTCCGGGAGAAATGGCTGACGCAGACTACGGTTACGTGGGTGTAGGAGTTGGAAAGATTACTCTTTATAAAGGTAAAGAGGTTGTAAGAAAAAATATCAATACAGAAGAAGCGGTTGAAGCACTTGTTGACCTCATCAGGCAAAATGGCGAATGGATTGAAGCACCGGAAAATATCTAATCAGGAGAAGATCATCAGCTTTAAAAAATCCACCCGTTTAAAAGAAAAAATTAAATTTGTTAACAGAAAGAAAAAAATTCTGCCCCAACTCTTATTCTTTTTATTTACCCAAACACAGCCCATGAAGTTCAAAAATTTTTACTCATGCATCATTGCCTTGGCTTTTTCATGCCATTCACTTGCACAGGTTAATGTTCAGCCGATTAGCAATGCGGATATGACTGCTTTTTTGCAGGGTAGCGGTATTGTGTTATCAAATCTGCAGGTAAATTGTGACAGCGCTGCCTATGGTGCTATGACCACTGCGAGCGGAAATTTCCCCATGGGAAGCGGAATTGTTCTGAGTACCGGAAAAATTTCTGATCTAAGCCAAGCCTCAACGGGATTTGCTTCAACCTTTTTCAGCACACCGGGAGATTATGATATTCAATATTCAGTAACCTATCAGACTTACGATGCATGCGCAGTGGAGTTCGATGCTGTGCCAAGTTTTCCCAATATTTTCTTTGAATATGTTTTTGCATCAGAGGAATATCCGGAGTTTGTCTGTTCCTTTAACGATGCGTTTATGCTTCTTATCAGCGGCCCCGGCATAAACGGTGCTTACAGTCTTGGTGCAGAAAATATTGCTCTTCTGCCTGACGACAGCAGCATTGTATCCATAAACACGGTTCATGACAGTAGCGCAGCATGCGCAACTCCATTTGATAGTCTTTATATCGACAACAGCACAGATACCAATATCGTTTTTGATGGGTTTACTCAGGTATTAACAGCAGGCATCTCTCTGCCTGCCGGTCAGAATTATCATTTCAAGATTGTAGTGGCTGATGTGATGGATGGAATTTTTGACTCGGGAGTATTTCTTATGCAGAGTAGTTTCAGAAGTATGGGGTTGTTAAAATCTCAGGCTTTAGAAAATACCCATCAGATCAAAGTATTTCCTAACCCCTCCTCCGATGGGAATTTCCGCATAGAAACAGGCCTTAAGTTGAATCCCTCCACTATTTCTCTTTTCAATTCTATGGGGCAGAATATTACCACTGATCTTGAAATCAACAACTCAGGGGTGAATATCAATCTTAATGACTTCCCTTCAGGTTTGTATTTTGCCAGACTTGGTGATTCTGTAATCCGTCTGCTTAAGTCAGAAAATTAAGATCTTAAATATCAGCGGTAGAGGGTTACGGTTCCTCTATACTCTGCCGGGTTATTTTCTTTATCTATTATTCTAATCACATACACATAGGAGCCCTGACTAAACCCTTGTCCACTCCAGCCCTTGGGCGAAGTTCCATTCTCCTGATAGATTACTTTTCCCCAGCGGTCGAAAATACGCATATCCATTTCTTTATAAGATCCTCCTGAGGGCAGAAAAACTTCATTACGCCCATCCTCATTTGGTGTGAAAGCGGAAGGAATGTAAAGACGAAATGGAATTTCTGAACTAATGCACCTGGTCTGTGTATCAATACAGGCCGGGGTGTTGGATACTTCAAGTGAAACACAGTATTTTCCTGTATCCGGGAGTAGAATCCATCCAAGACCTCCCTCCCAATTTATCGGCAGCGAGGAGTCCCAGCGATATTGTTCATGGGGCTGAGGTTGTAAGACATACCGAAGGTTAAACTTTGACTCAAAGGTGTTAGTGGAGTTTTTTGATATTTCAAAATCTGCGACAGGTCTGGCTAAAACCACAATCAGGCTATCGGAGCGAACCTGGGTGGTACATCCTTCAGCTGTGATTGCCGCAATACTAGGGCTGTAAGCACCCTCATAATTATAACAATGTGTAAATGAAGTCATATCGGCATAGGCCTCTCCATCGCCCGTTAGCCAGAATAATTTTGAATCAGGTAAAGTAGAAGATCCGGTGAAATTCAGACATAAAGGAGCACAGCCGGTTGTATCTGACAAAACAAAGGATGGAATTGCTGTTGGTAAAAGCGTGGCATTAAAAGAAACAGGGCCTGCCATGCAACCATTTGCATCCGTTGCCTGAAGCACGAAAGAGGTTGAGCCTGACAACAAAACACTAAGAGTATCAGAGTTAATTATGTTTCCGGAACCCTGATCTGTCCATTGAAAAGAATAGGGAAATTCACCCCCGAGAACAGTCGCCGGAACCAGCATATTATTGCCTTCACAGATTTGTTGATCAGAAACAGGCAGAAGAAAAAAGGAGGGAGCATCCAACAACCATGAATTTTGTGCGGTGCAACCGACATCATCAGTAACAATAACAGAGTAAGTTCCCTCCTGAAGGTTGGAGACATTTTGAGTGTTTTGAGGCGGGTTGGTGTTCCAACTGAATTGGTATGAAGAGTTGATAGTGCCTCCACTAACCTGAATCTGAATCATTCCGTTAGCAGCATCCTCACAAATTGGATTCATAACAATTGCCGCGTCCACTATTATCGGAGGTGGCTGGGAAAGAGAAATCGTAATTGTCGAAGAGCAGGATTGATTGTCGTTAACGGTTACCTGATAATTCCCTGAGGGAAGGCCAGAGAAAAGACCGGTATTATTTGACTGGGAACCAAATTGAAACTGATAAGCAGGGGTTCCTCCGGCGGCGGCAACTTGAATACTGCCATTATTTTGTCCGAAACAAATTGGATCAATAGCCTGAACCAAATTAAGAACAAGAGCCTGAGGTTCATTAATGGTGATATTTTGTTGTGTCGCACAAGCATTGCCGTCTGAGACCTGAAGGACAAATGTTCCGGCGGGAAGGCCTGAAAAATTGCCATTTGCCGAAACAATGGAGCCAAGGGTGAAGCTATACAAACCACTCCCCCCTGAGGCAGAACTCTGCACAAACCCGTTACTCTGAGCATTGCATTGCACATCTCCAATGGCAGCAATATTGAGAACCAGCTGCGCGGGCTCAGCTATCACAATCTGGACTGCTGATGAGCAAGCATTCGCATCTGCAACCTGGATGTTATAATTTCCGGCAGAAAGGTTAGTTGCTGACAAACCTGCCTGAGGAATGCCATTCAAAAACAAGGTATAAGGTGAAAGCCCTCCGGATGGACTCACGCTAATTGTTCCATCGGCGGAACCAAAGCAGGAGGCATCAGTGTAGGATTGGCCCATCAGAATACCTGTTGTACTATTTACCTGGAAGCTTATAGTTGCTGCACAGCCATTGGCATCTGTTACGGCAAAAGAATAATTACCGGCGGCAAGACCTGTTGCCTGAAAAAGATTTGGAGAAATTGCATTTAGGGTTCCGGCAGGCAGCGTTACAGTAAAGGGCGCACTACCTGAGGTAAGATTTAATTCTGCTGTTCCGTCCGAAGCTGAGCTGCAGCCTGCATCTGTTGTGGTAACAATTCCTGCGGGAGGATCTGAAATAATAATCTGATGTGTTTCTGTTGAGGAGCATCCGCTTTGATCTGTCACAGTAAGAGTAACATTATAATTTCCGGAACCTGCATACGAATGAACCGGATTTTGCAGTGTTGAATTATTGCCATCACCGAAATCCCAATTGTAGGCGCTTATTGCATTCAGCCCGGTCTGAGAATTACTTACAAAAGGAATATTATTGGGATCGCAGAAAGCATAATTCATTCCTGCTGAGAATGCAGCGTCAATATTCAGACAAAATTGTTGCAGATTGGTCTCAGCACCGGTTGCACCGGTGAAGCCCCAGAAAACATTTGAATTGCCATTGAAGATACTATTGATAAGTCCTCCCGGGAAAACGTAGGAAAAACGCAAAGAGCCATCGAAAAAAACTGAAATATTGTTGCTGGCAGGATCCCACAAAATCCTAAAATCGTGAAAAGCACAATCTTCAATATCCTGATTTGAGGGGCTTGCCTGAACTGGAGCAACGAGATTATGGTTTATTGATCCGTTACTCTGAAGGGCAACATGGTCGAAAACAGGGTCGCCGTAGTTGGTATTCTGATAAGTATCAAGTTCAATGCCTATTGATTGATTAGGAAACCCCATGTATCCCAGCCCACCACCGGTGCCTCCCACGTTCACACTTGTGTTTTGAAGAACAAAGCAAATACCATCAGCTCCGGGGCTATTGCTACATCCCAAAAAAACTCGGAAGTTATAATCAAAAGGAACATTCAAATTTACCTGATTGAGATTCCAGACAGATCCGCCCTGAAAGGTTGGAGCGACATCTGTTAGACGGTAACATTCACAAGACAACTGCGCGGCACTCCCGACCAGATTAAACTGCTGACCTATACCGGGGAAATAATAGAATAAAAGAAATATAAGTGTAAGTATTCGCTGAATCACTAGTGTTATTTTTCGTATAAAACTAATCATTTCATGACCCTGTTTCACTAAGCGACAGAATTTTTATCTCCACCCGCCTGTTGAATTCACTTTCTTCTGCATTTTGTGGATTAGGATAACGCATTTTTTCATTTCCAAAACCCTCGGTTTTCACCCGATTTCTACGAATACCATTGGCCAGCAGATATCGTTTTATTGCGTAAGCTCTGGCCTCTGATAATTTTTTTAAGCCTCGGCCATTGTTTATTCCCGGAGCATTAACATGACCTTGTATCTGAATTTTTACATTGGCATTACTGGCGAGAAACCTTAACAAATCTCTAAGTGCGGGGTCTGATTCAGGCAGCATTTTATCCGAATTTCCCTCAAAAAATACATAAGAAAGAACCATCAGTGAATCGGTCAGTAATTTACTGAGCAAAAGGGTGTCTGTTACGGATGCATCAAAAGAGGGAGGCGAATACAATCTGGTAACAGGCAAATAGCCTGCAGCCATTGCTGTAACCATAACATTCTCTCCCCATTCCACTAACAAAGTCCGTAAACTATCTACAACTGTATCAGTTTTAACTGAAAGCCTGTGAATACTCCAGCTTGTGTTTGGAAAATTTGAAGTTGCAGAGTCTTTGGTAGTAAGACAAAGGGTTTTAGGAAGTGTTTTACTAACGGAGGAGTCATGATGCTTAGAAAGTGTATCCGGCACCATTAGTGAATAAGTTTTTAGTGAATAACTAAAACTAAACCCTCCTTGGGGTGGTTTATCGGCCGCCACCACCAGAACATATTTTCCTGAATCTAAAAGTGCAGCAGACGCAAAAGATGGACCCAGTCCGATTGGGATGAACTTTAAAGAATCATTATCAGCCAGGCCCGTACAAGATTTTAATGAGGAGTCATTTCGAGAAATACAAGACCGCAATGGCTTCATATTAACGAGATATTCTGCAGAGTCACATACATATGCTGACCTCGCATCGAAGAGCATAAAATCATAATCATCAGTTGAAAATTGCGGACATATACTGAAAGTAAGACTAGCCTTTTGGTTCAGGGAAAAAGCTATCCATACGGAGTTATTTTCAGACTGCAATGCCCTCAGATCTGGCTTTCGAGACTGTTTTAACTCGAGCCTTTTACCAAATCCGGCAGAAGGTCGCGGAACAAAAAATTCCCGTGAAACAGGGATGATAGCAGAAGAACAATCCTGGAATTGGGCAAAAGACACCAACGCTGATAAAAGAAAGAAAAATAAACTTAAGCCCTTTTTCATATGACAGCAAATTTACACAGCAGATAATACTGAATGAAAAATTTTGAATGCCTTCGTTCCCGTATTATCTTTACGCAAGTGAAAATGAATCTACAAGAAAAACGCTGGAAGGTAAAAGAACTCAGCAATCAAGAGGCAACAGATAAATTAGCCGAAGAATTAAACATCAGTCAATTACTCGCAAGGTTGCTCATGTTAAGGGGCGTAGAAACTGCGGCGGAGGCAAAGCGTTTTTTCAGACCGGAAATAACAGATTTGCACGATCCTTTTTTGATGTCGGGGATGCATACCGCTGTTGACCGGATTAAAAAAGCTATTGCATACAAAGAAAAAATCCTCATTTACGGAGACTATGACGTAGATGGCACCACAGCCGTAGCTCTGTTGTACAGTTATCTCAAACATTTCACATCAGCGCTGGATTATTATATTCCTGATCGATACTCCGAAGGTTATGGCGTGAGTTTTCAGGGGATTGACTTTGCAAAGGCTAACGGTTTCGGTTTAATTATAGCACTGGATTGTGGAATAAAATCTGTTGACAAGGTTGACTATGCGCTGGAACGCGGAATTGATTTTATCATTTGCGACCATCACCTGCCCGGTGAAACACTACCCAATGCAATTGCCATATTAAATCCAAAGTTGCCTCACAGCAACTACCCTTATCTTGAGCTCTCCGGCTGTGGTGTTGGCTTCAAACTCGTTCAGGCCTTAAACCTTGAATTTGCCGGAGATAAAGAATGGGTAACAAATCAACTTGATTTAGTGGCCATAAGTATCGCAGCAGATATTGTTCCGATAACCGGAGAAAACAGGGTTCTTACTTTCTTTGGTCTACAGGAGTTAAATAAAAGGAAAAGACGGGGAATTGAGGCGATACTGGAGCTGGCCGGATTGAGAAAACAAATCACTGTTTCAGACATTGTTTTTATGATTTCTCCCAGGATCAATGCCGCAGGGAGAATCACCAGTGGTAAAAAGGCTGTTGAACTGCTTATTTCAGAAAATCCTGATTTGGCATTCGCCCAAGGTGAAGAAATAAATGAAACCAACATCAAAAGGCAAAGTCTGGATAAAAACATTACGGAACACGCACTAAAAATGTTGTCGGAAGACGTGGAAGGGAGAAAGAGAAAAACAACGGTAGTTTACCACCCCGAATGGCATAAAGGCGTTGTTGGAATTGTGGCCTCCAGACTTACTGAAAGATACTACAGGCCAACGATAGTTCTGACACTGAGCAACGGAATGGTGACAGGTTCAGCAAGATCTGTCAAGGATTTTGATATTTACGAGGCCATCTCTAAATGCAGTCATTTACTTGATCAATTTGGCGGGCATAAATATGCTGCAGGTCTGAGCCTGAAGCCCGAAAATTTGTCCTTATTCAGAGAAGAATTTGACAGGGTAGTTTCTCAGAATATTACCGAAGAACTACTTACCCCTGAAATTGAAATTGATGCGGAGGTAAATCTTCTTGAACTTGATGATAAATTTAACCGTATCCTCAAGCAATTTGCGCCTTTTGGCCCGGGAAATCTTACGCCTATATTGAAGGCAGGTTCATTAAGAGACAAGGGCAATGCAAGACTTGTTGGAAGCAAACACCTGAAAATGGATTTGCTCGATAACTACAGTGGGAAAATGCTTCCAGCCATTGCTTTCAATCAGGGGCATCACCTTGCTGCAGTGGCCGGCAAAAAGCTACTGGAGGTTTGTTTTGCCATTGAGGAAAATGAGTTTCAGGGCAACATCAGTCTTCAGATGAATGTTAAAGATATAAGGGTGCTTTAATCTGGCCTCTTTTTTTACTGAATGTTTCCATTTTTTTGACTTTTTTCATAAACTTGCACTTGCTTCATTGCATGGCGCTAGCCGAAAAGCCCTAACAGAGTAGGCAACAATAAAATCAGATTTATGAAAAAAATCCTTATGATTACGGGGCTATTGATCAGCACCCTGGGTCTTGTTTCCAAGGCACAACCCACCGCCTTTTGGACCGAGGGCTTCGACAATTGCGGCTCCAGTCCCTGTGCGGCGAACACCTACTCTGGCACCAACGGCGCCTGGACGTTTTCCACTGATGGCAACGATGGTGATGCCCCAAATGCATTCTACGCCAGTTGTCAGGAATCAGGCTATACGAATGGTGGCTGCGGCTCTGCATGCATTGGAGGCATTCCTCCTCCCGGTATAAACCCTACAGGAGCCAGCATGCATATTTCCAGTTTACTCTTTGGTGATTTAGGTGCTGCATATTACAGTGGCTCGGGTGTTGCAGGCACTCTTGATGCAACAACAGTAATCAGAGCCGAATCTCCTTTCATCGACTGTAGCGGCAAAGCAAACCTTCAGGTTTCTTTCACCTATATAGAAAACGGCGATGGCGGTTCAGACAATGCCACTCTGTGGTATTTCGATGGCAATACCTGGATACAAATCAGTGATATGGCCAAAACATCATGCTGCGGAAACCAACCATGTGATGGAACAAATAAAGGTCAATGGACCTCGGTTACAGCGCTATTGCCAGCCAGTGCTGCAAACAACTCACAGGTAAAAATCGGATTCCGTTGGGCAAACAACAACGATGGAGTAGGTACAGATCCTTCTTTTGCCTTTGATAACGTTGCAGTTTCAGAGGGATTGCCGCCATCAAACAATACCATAACTTTAGTGAGCGGTCCAACAAGCTCCTTGTGTGCAGGCTCAGAATTTCAGGTTAATTACAACACTACCGGGCTTTTTAATCCCGGAAATATCTTTTCGGTTATTCTTTCAGATCCAAACGGAAGCTTTTTATCATCACAAGCTATCGGACAAATCCCTGCTATCAACAGTGGCAGCATAACCGCACTTTTACCAAACAACGTATTTGGATCTCCACTCTACCGTATTCAGATTGCCAGCACAAGTCCGGCCACAATCTCTAACAACATTCAGATAGACGTATTAGACAACCCGATTCCTGTAATCACTCCCTCCGGTCCAACCACTTTTTGTGAAGGAGAAGCAGTAACATTAAGCGCCTCATTTGGGGATTCATTTCTGTGGTACAATGGTGAAACCACTCAGGATATCACCGTTTTTGAAAGCACCAGTGACATTTTTGTGAAAGTTACCTATGGAAATGGCTGCTCCGCAACCTCCGGATTTCTGAATGTAACAGTAAATCCAACACCGGGCAGGCCTTCAATTCTACCTAGCGGTGGTCTTTGCTCCAACGATCCAATTTCTCTCAGCGCAAGCCCTAACACCGGGATTTTATGGAGTACAGGAGATACCACAGAAACCATTTCTGTAGACACACCCGGGCTTTACACCCTTACCTTCACAGATTCTCTGGGATGTTCCAATTTTACAGAATATGAAGTTATTGCAGGCACTAATCCTGATGCTCCAAATCTGGGTGGCCCATACAACACTTGTGGAACAGATGTAACTCTTGATGCAGGTAGTTATACCGATCCGGTTTCCTATTTATGGTCTACCGGGGAAACAACACAATCAATTGTTGTTAGCTCAACAAATAACTATTCCGTAGTGGTGACCAACGCTGCGGGATGTACGGCTGAGGGTAGCGCTGATGTCATCATTTCTCCTGTACCTTCATCAGATATCACCAATAGTCTGGGTACAACTCCATTGTGTTCAGGAGCAACGGCCATACTGAGTGTAGTGAGCCTGCCGGGCGCCTCTTATTTATGGTCAACCGGAGAAACCACCTCAAGCATCACCATCACAACCGGCGGACAATATGATGTAACGGTAACCAGCGGAAATGGTTGTTCCTCGAACAGTTCAATTAATGTTACTGAAATCAACTGTGTTCCCCCAACTCAGCTTCGATCATTGGATTGTGGTAATTTAACCTTTAACCTGAGCAGCTCCATCATAGCTGATGCCGTAACAGGTGCTACTCAATACGAATTCGAATTCAGGAATGCAGCAGGAACAACCGTTTTAGCCAGCGCTCTAAACCCAACTAGAACACTGCTTCTATCTACTGTTAATCCTGCCATTCAGTGGAACACCCAGTATTCGGTTAAAGTTCGCGCTTATACCGGAGCGGTTGTTGGCCCATTTGGAGCTTCTTGTATTATCGGAACAATTCCAAATCCAAACAATACAGTTCCAAACACAAAATTGAGAACTGCAGATTGCGGAAATACATCTCTATCACTCACCTCCATTATTCAGGCCGATGCTGTTACAGGCGCCACACAATATGAATTCCAGTTCTCTCAGGGCTCAACGGTTGTTTTAACCAGACTCATAGGAAGCCGTCAGTTAAATTTAAGTGGTTCCGGATTGAACTGGGGGAATACCTACACAGTAAGAGTTCGCGCTTACATTGGAACCCTTCAGGGCAATTACGGTTCACAGTGCACGATTGGAATCATCTGCGATCCGGCAATTTGTGGG
>JBEGML010000350.1:0-6177 GCA_041183145.1 Bacteroidota bacterium
ATTAAAGATTGGTTTAAAGTATAATACCCTAAGGGCAATCGGTCTTCAGGTATTCAGCCGCCATTTCATAACCCTTCGATTTGGCTTTTACGAAGTCTTCGCATGCCCCGGCTTTGTCGCCTGCTTTAAGCCTCGCCTCGCCCCTTTTAAAAAACACTTGCTCATTACCACCATCCATATCAATTGAAGTATCAAAATCACTTATTGCTGCTTGAAAATCTCCTGCGAGAAGCCTTGCCTCACCTCTGAAAAAAAACACCTCCGCGTCATCCGGACGGAAACGCATCAAAAAATTATAATTACCTATAGCACTTTCATAATCTCCGTTTTTTTGAGAAATTTTTGCCATGAACAAATAAGACTCAGCCGCATCAAGACTGTTTGGACTTAAAGAAATAACCATTTCAAAATCACGCATAGCAGCATCTGTATTGCCAAGATTTATGTAGGTCTGAGCTCTTTCGAAATATACAAAAACATCAATACTATCAAGTGTCTGTGCGATATTAAAATCTGCAATAGCATCAGAAAAATTCAGCAGGGCATCCTTAGACAAAGCACGATATATATAGGCATTTACATAACCGGAATCCAATCCAATGGCAGTAGTAAAAAAAGAAATCGCCTGCTCAAAATCATCTTTCCCGTAGCTGGCAATACCCTGATTTAAGGCCTTTTCAGCCTGCGGACTAATCTGAGAATAACCGTAGAATGAAAAACCGAGGTTTAATAACAAAAAGAAGTAGTAACGTTTCACGTATCCGAATTTAAAACTGAAACCGCAAAAATCAAAAAACACAGGACTGTTTTTTTTCAATAAATATCCATAGGACTCATAAACACATCTTTTGTTTTAGGAAACATCAGATGGTTGTAGGTGTTTTGTTCCGACAAATAATACAACTTGACGCCCTTCTTCAAACGAACTTTCAGAGTATCATAATCTGCATAGAACAACCATTCAGTATTTGCCGGCTTGCCAAGATAGTCTGAATAAATAAGCACCTGATTGTACCACCATCCGCAAATAACTGATTTCGGAAGACTGTCGGCACCTGAAGAATTGACAACTGCCGAACAATATTCATTTTTCAATTTCCGTTTGCTGAAATCATGCAAAATCGCACCGCCCAAACCATCCAAAAAAACTTCTTGCCCTCCCGCATTAAAATGGCAAATTTCATAATTATTTTCAGAGCCTCTGTAGGGATCGCTTAAATTAAACCCCAGGATAAATGAGCTGATTGCAAGAAACAGAATTCCGACATAAAATGACTTGTCACCAAGCAATCTGATAAAGAAAAAAATAAGCGGAGGCACAATAGCAATCATGTAAGCAGATTTTTGTGGGAGTATAAAATAAACACCTGTATAAATGAACAATGCAGAAAAGGTGAAAATTCCATCCAGTGTTTTTAATTCAGTTTTCACCTTGCCTTTTAGTGAGAGAATCCATATAACAATAGCTAAAATCCCTGGTACGCCCCAGACCCCTATACTAAATTTGTAAATAACCTTTGGCCAATTCGGATATGGGAATTGATCGGAATACGTGAAAAAATCGATTCCATAAACCCAGATAACCGGAATAAAAACTAATATGGACATCACTAAAGCAGAAAGCGAAAAACAGACATACTCACGGATTCGTGTTTGTTTATCACCCTGTATCAAAAGCAAAAAAGGAATAAACATGCCCGCCATCGTAATTCGACTTCCTATTGCAAGACCGAGAAATAAACCGGCTGCAACAGTCCGCTTTTTTAAGACCATCAGCCAGGATAATGATACAAACATCAAGCCCCATATATAGTCCATCGTACAAGTGCTGCTGACATAAATCACAGGAATCAAACAACATGCGAGACTTCCCAAAAAAGCTCTTTTACGTGAAATACCACTTAGGAATAAAATCCTTAAAAAAACAACGGAAAAAACTACAGAGCACAACGCACTACTTAAGTTGAACCACCAGGAATCAGCAGGCCATAAGAGCAAATAAAAAAACTCATTTACCGGATGCCCGGGAAGACGACTAGTCTCAAAGACCCCGGTGCTTAGGGTGTTTCTGACTGCCACGGCAGTACCCCAGGCATCTTCCTCCACCCCGAATCCTCTGCCAAGAAATGGTATACGGCTAAGAAGAACAACTGCACCCAATAAAAAATATGGCCTGCGTCCCGAAAGCACAGGCCTAACGCTTTTTCATGACAGCCTGAAATGTATTCCTGCTTCTCTGCTCAAGAAGCAATTCTCTTCCAAGCGTAAAAGCCTCAATGGTGTCTGTTTGATAATAACGCACAGTTAACAACTCTAAATCCTGATTGTACAAAACTTTAAATTCTCTTTTTAACTCATCAAGCAACTGCATCCTGATTCTTTCATCATCATCTATACAAACAGAAAAACTGATGGCTGAATTCTGCATCAGGTTAACCCTAACACCAAAACGGGCAAGTATTGAGAAAATCGTTGAAAGATTTTCTTCCACTATAAATGCAAAATCTTTTACAGATATAGTTAATAATAACTGTCGGTCTTTGTGAATCAAACACGGAATATGAATACTGTCGGAATTACCATCAATGATAGTTCCCGGCAATCGTTTATCAGAAAATGATTTTACCCTCAATGGGATATTGGCCGCCTGCAAGGGCTGAATTGTTTTCGGATGAATGACAGTAGCTCCGTAATAAGTCAACTCAATAGCATCATGATAGGAAAGATGCGTGAGCAATTTTGCATCTGATATCTTTTTGGGGTCAGCACTAAGAACACCGGGAACGTCCTTCCAGATGATCAGTTCAGGCGCGCCTGCAAACGTAGCAATTATCGCAGCAGTGTAATCAGAACCCTCACGACCAAGTGTTGTAGTCTGATTATCATCTGTAGATCCAATGAATCCTTGAGTAACAAAAAGCTTTATACCTTTAGACTTACTGGTAAATTCGGAAAATCTGCCGAGACTCTCTTGCCATTTAACCCTGGCCTGTCGAAAACGCTGATCGGTAATCAGAATATCCCTTATATCGAGCCAAAGAAAAGGTGCCGTCTCAAGATTGAGATAATGACAAAGAATACAAGAGGATAACAACTCCCCGACAGAAACAATCTGATCATAGGTATGGTCATACCCGTGATTCATAGGCTCCTCAAGTACCCACTCCAGCTCAGCAAAAAAATTAGATACATCATCGTAAACTTTATGATTTAAGTCTTTGAATAAATCCAATAAAATTGTGTCATGAAAATTCCTGACATCCTTAAGAGTAGTGAAAGCTCTTTCTGGATTCAGAAAATAATCGTTTACTACCTGTTCAAGTGCATTTGTGGTTTTTCCTATTGCAGACACCACCACACACAGATCGTCTCCACAATAATCTCTGATTATATCTGCAACATTCCTGATGGATTGAGCATCCTTCACAGAAGCGCCACCAAATTTCATTACTTTCATAAATCCAATATTTATTCTTGCAGAACTACATAAAAAGCAAGCACTACGGCTGCGCCAATGACATATGCAATTCAGGCATCAAAAATATAAAATTACCTCCTGTTTCAAGGCTGGATTTTTGTATTAAAAAACGTACCCGGGCGGATTACACGACTATATCCGGGCGATCAGAAAACCAGTTGAACATTTCAGACCCTATCAAGATAAAAATGACAATTTATCCACTCTCCATCAAGTTTAACACCAAAACTCTTGTAAAAATCAATGGCGGACGTATTCCAGTCAAGTACCTGCCATTCAACACGTCGCACTCCAGTCTCACGACCCTTTTCCAATACAGCCTCAAGTAGTCTCTTCCCGGTTCCTTTACCACGCCTGCTCTCCGTTACAATCAAGTCATCAAGATAGAGACAACGCCCTTTCCAGGTTGAATATTTGTAGTAATAGATGGCAATGCCAATAACCTCCGCATTGCTTTCAGCCACGAAAAATTCAAATATCTTATCCTGTCCGAAACCGGCTTTGAGCATTTCCTGTTCACTAACCACAACAGCGTCAGGGGCTCTTTCGAATAAAGCAAGTTCCTTAACCAGACCAAGCGCAGCAGAGATATCGGTTTGCCTGCCCGCGCGTATAATAACATCTTCGCTCATCTTGCGAAGATACACAACACGTTTGTTGGTTTTTAAGCAGTTTTTCCGATATTTGGCAGATACCTCCTGAAGAACATATGATGAAAGGTGTTGTTACCCTGGGTCAGTTTATTATTGCCCGCCAAGCTGAATTCCCCTATAGCAAAGGCGAATTGTCAAGATTACTCAGAGACATTGGAATTGCCGCAAAAATTGTGAACCGGGAAGTAAACAAAGCCGGTCTCGTAGATATACTCGGGGAAGCAGGTGAAACAAATATTCAGGGAGAATCAGTCAAAAAACTGGATGTATTCGCAAACGAACAATTTATTGCTGCTCTGGCATCGGGCGGAGAATGTTGCGCCATCGCCTCTGAAGAAAACGATGAATTTATTCCTATCAATAATCACGTATCTCATAACGCAAAATATGTAGTCTGTATTGACCCGCTCGACGGCTCAAGTAACATAGATGTCAATGTTTCTATCGGAACCATTTTCTCAATATACAGAAGGGTAAGTAAAGGTGGCCCCGGCACTATCGAGGACTTCCTGCAAAAAGGAACTGAGCAGGTAGCAGCAGGCTACATCATCTACGGTTCCTCAACCATGCTGGTATACACCACAGGCCGCGGAGTCAACGGCTTCACTCTAGATCCTTCCATAGGAGAATTTTGCCTCAGCCACCCCGATATGAAAGCTCCGGAAAATGGCGAAATCTACTCTCTCAATCAGGGCAATTTCGTTCATTTCCCAAATGGTGTAAAAGAATACGTTAAATACTGCCAGGAACTCGACAAACCCACCAAAAGACCATATTCGATGAGATACATCGGCTCGCTGGTTGCAGACTTTCACAGAAATCTTATAAAAGGCGGAATCTATATTTATCCCCCTACTCACAGCTCACCTAACGGAAAACTCAGATTACTCTACGAATGCAACCCACTCGCATTCATTGCTGAACAGGCTGGCGCACTCGCATTAGATGGTTTCAATCGCATTTTAGATATCGATCCCAAAGACATTCACCAAAGAGTTCCTCTGTTCATCGGCTCCAAAAAAATGGTAGAAAAAGCAGCTCACCTGATGAAAACTCAGGAATTAAGTACAGAGAAAAAATAATTACGCGTCCATAAACTCCATTAAACATCCTTTATCGCATGGGTCCGGAAGATCTTAAACAGGCCTTCAAAAGTCATGCTTCAACAGTAGAATTACTAAGCTGCCTAAAAGCATTTCCGCCAAAAAAAATTTCTTTAACGGGCCTTAAAGGCTCTTCAATAGCATTTATCGCCAACTCCATATTCAGAGAAATAGGTGGCACTCACTTATTTATCGTTCCTGAAAGAGAGCAAGCCGCATACCTACTTAACGATCTTGAAAATGTAATCGGAAAAGAAAGGGTGCTATTTTTTCCGGCCTCATGGAAAAAACCCTACGATCCGGAGGCAATAGAAAATGCCAACATCCTGTATAGGTCAGAAGCACTCAACACCATTGAGAAAGGTAGCAACAATCTGATTATTGTCACTTATCCTCAAGCACTGGTAGAAAAAGTGGTTACCAGAGACCATCTCGCATCCAATACCTTTAAATTGCACAAAGGCGAAAAAACTGACTCTGAATTCCTGATAGACTTCCTCACAGAATATGAATTCGAAAGGGTTGACTTCGTAACCAAGCCAGGAGAATTCTCAATTCGAGGTGGCATTATTGATGTTTTCTCCTTCTCAAATGACCTTCCATACCGGATAGAGTTTTTCGACAACGAAATTGAATCCATAAGATCTTTTGAAATAGAGTCCCAGCTTTCAATTGCCTATTTCGAATACATACATATTGTGCCCAATATTCAGAACAAACTGCTGCGTGAATCCAGACAGTCATTCTTTGAGTTCATACCACCCTCAACTGTAATATGGTCACATGGCGAAAGTCTTAATATTGACATGCTGGGAAAATATTATGAACAGGTATGTGCAGCGTGGGAGAAAAATAAAAACTCGCTAATAAGACAACTTCCGCCTGAGGAAAGCTATATCTCCTCAGAGCTGATGAGAGCATCATTGGGAACCTTCAGACGTGT
>JBEGML010000351.1:0-2608 GCA_041183145.1 Bacteroidota bacterium
CCTCGGTAGTTATTATGAAAATCCAATAGTTTTGCTCTTTGTTCATCCATGCTTAAAGAGGCCAAGCTGAGCAGCAACTCGCGGAATTTTGCTTTGGTTAATTTTTTGTTTTTTTCACCACCAAACTGATCGGAATAACCATCGGTGAACAAGTAAATAATATCGCCTTCACATAAATCGATGTTTGTGGTTGCAAATGGCTTGGGTTTATCTGATTGTCCAATAGGTTGCTTGTCGGCTTTTATTTCTTCAATTTGATTGTTGTTTTTGCGATAAATCCACAAAGGATTATTGGCACCACTCCACATCATTTTTTGATTGATGAGGTCGAGAGCAGCTAAGGAGGCATCCATGCCATCTTTTACTTCTTCATCGCTCTTAGCAAAATTCTCTAATACCAGTTCTCTTGTTTTATCAAATATTTCGCCAGTTTTTCTTAATCCAAATTCAATTACTGCGCGGTTGAGTGCAGTGTTGCAAACCACCGATACCATAGCCCCTGGCACGCCATGACCGGTACAATCGCAGGAGGCAAAATAAATAGTATCATCTACATTTTCCATCCAATAAAAATCGCCCGCAACAATATCTTTAGGGATGTAAAGGATAAAAGAGTTTTTCAAAAATTCTTTCACCACACGCGGAGGCGGAAGAATGGCAGTTTGTATGCGTTTGGCGTATTCGATAGAGTCAAGAATTTCGCGGTTTTTTTCTTCGACCTCATCTTTCTGTTTCCTGATTACCACTGTGGCCTCATCTACCTTAACCTCCAGCTCTTTTTGTCTGGCGCGCAGGGCACGTTCACGCCAGCGAATATAGGTGTAGACAGAACCAATTATAAACAAGGCATAAGCCGAATAAGCCCACCAAGTTTTCCACCAGGGCGGACGAATGGTAAAAGTGTATGTAAAGGGCTTACTCCAAACACCATCGCTGTTCATTGCTTTTACCAAAAAAGTATAGGTTCCCGGGGGTATATTTCCATAAGTGGCTTCGTTACGCGAAGTAAGTCCACTCCAGTTTTCATCCATGCCCTCTAATTTGTACTGGTACTTCACCTTTTTGGGCTGGCTCGTGGTAATGCCAATGAAATTAAAGGTAAGGTAATTGTTGTTGTAGGAAAGACTGAGATCTTCAGGCAGGCTGTACCATCGACTCACACCATTAAAGCAGTAACTCGCTACCTCCATGCCATTTTTTAGTATTAAGGTACTGTCTTGTTTGCTGCATAGCAATGGCCAGGCAATGGGCTCATTGAAAAGGTCTATGCCAGTAACCTGTATAGTAGGCGGCAGTCTATCAGGCAGTAAATCTTCAGGGTGAAAAACATTTATACGGTCGTTGGTTCCAATCCAAATGGTACTATCTTTAGCTAAATAAATGGTTTTAACTCCGTTTATTCCTACAGCTAAAAACCTATCTTCATAACTATACGATTTTAAAAAAATATCTTTTTCGGTTAATTTACCTGATTTGCATTTTTCGAAAAAATCAGCTGCATACGCTTTGGCAACCGTATTTAACCCAAAACGAGTACCAATCCAGAAGTTTCCATGCTTATCCTGAAGTATGCTAGTAACATCATTATTTATTAAGCCTTCTTTTTCTGTAAAATGCGTAAAGGATTGACCGTCATATTTACTCACTCCGCCAAATGTGCCGAACCAAAGGTTATCGCTTTTGTCTTCTAAGATACCAGTAACATAATTATTTATTAAGCCTTCTTTTTCTGTAAAATGCGTAAAGGATTGACCGTCATATTTTGATACACCTCCGCCTGTGCCGAACCAAAGGTTTCCGCTTTTGTCTTCTAAGATACTCAAAACAAAATTATTGCTGAGCCCTTCTTTTTCTGTAAAATGCGTAAAGGAGTGACCGTCATATTTACTCACTCCGCCAAATGTGCCGAACCAAAGGTTTCCGCTTTTGTCTTCTAAGATACCAGTAACATGATTATTTATTAAGCCTTCTTTTTCTGTAAAATGCGTAAAGGATTGACCATCATATTTTGATACACCTCCGCCATTGGTGCCGAACCAAAGGTTGCCGCTTTTGTCTTCTAAAATACTTGTAACAACATTATTGCTGAGCCCTTCTTCTTGGGTATAATGATAAAAGTTATTTCCATCATATTTATGAACTCCATTGCCTGCACCAAACCAAAAGTTTCCGTATTTATCTTCAATGATACTGGTCAACATGGTATTACTTAGACCTTCTTTTGAGGTATAATGGTTAAAGCTATATTTGTCATACCCTTCGACCTTGCTAAGGGTAAGTTTCGATACACCTTCTCCATAAGTGCAGAACCAGAAACTTCCCGACCGATCTTGCAGTATGCAGTTAATAAAATTATTGCTCAAGCCTTCCTCATATTTGAAATGAGTAAAGTTTTTTCCATCGTATTTCGAAACTCCACCGCCATAGGTACCGAACCAAAGGTTGCCGCTTTTGTCTTCTAAAATACTCATAACAACATTATTGCTGAGCCCTTCTTTTTCTGTAAAATGCGTAAAGGATTGACCGTCATATTTTGATACACCTCCGCCTGTGCCGAACCAAAGGTTGCCGCTTTTGTCTTCTAAAATACTTCTAACAACATTATTGC
>JBEGML010000352.1:0-9023 GCA_041183145.1 Bacteroidota bacterium
GGAATTCCGCCATTAAGAGAAAACAAAAAAGGGGCAAGGCCATTGGCAGGATTGATCAGAACAGACCCATCGTTTCCTCCGAAGCAGGTTACATTTGCGGTAATATTTGCAGTTGCCGTAAGGAGGCATCCATTAACCAGAACATTTGAAGGCGTTGCGTTTGAGTAAGGCACCGCATCACAAGTGCCACTAATCCAACTTCCCGCTACCCCATCGCTCAAAGGGGCTACATCCAGGAGCAAAGATGCACCGATATTATTGCCAACAATTACACTAAAGCAGAATGTCCATGTGCAATTTCCTGCATCTCCAAAGTCATCACCAGCCAGTCCATCACCATCTTCATCGAAAAAGTAACCTGGGCCGAAAGTCTGAAAAGGAGCAACAGAGGCAGTAGAGGAATTAAGCCAGATCCAAGAGCCACCGGAGCCAGCACCTCCGCAATTGGCCGGCGGGCTTATGGGGGTAATGCTACCCGGGAGCCAGCCCGGACCAAGATTGATGTCAAAGCCCTCAAACCAGTTGGTACCTAATTGATTGTAACCTGTCATGGTTACGCAATAAGTTACCACTGTTCCCGGACTGTATCCATTGTTGAGTGGTGCAGGGTTTACCGTTATGTTGATCGGACCTGCGCATTGAGAAAAGGTGATAAAAGGCAAAAAGGCAAAGAGAAATAGGAATAGCAATTTCTGTTTTGACTTTGCCCTCATTTTCAGCGTATAATTGAGAGACTACCTTTGTATTTGTATGCGTTCCCCTTAGTATCAGATAGCTGAATCGAATAAATATACACTCCGTCAGGAACGTTGTTGGCATCCCAGCTTACTCCTTCATTGTTAGCCTGAGAAAACACCATTTTACCCCAGCGGTCGAAAACCATCAAATGGTATGAATCAATGAAAGAGCCCTGCAAGGTGAATACATCATTTTTTCCATCGCCATTTGGGGTGAAAGAATTAGGAATGAAAAAGGTGTAGAAAGGATTTACGCGGAAGGGTTTTACCAGACTGTCTACACAACCAAATTCGTTTTCTACTGCGAGTTTAACGAAGAAGGTACCTGTATCGGTAAAAACATGTTCGGGTTTGAAAGAGGGATCAAGAGGAGAACCGTCTCCAAAATTCCAGTTACAGGAGAGATTTGAGGCGGAAAGGTTTTGAATTTCCATTCTGGGATCAACAATTTCCGTTTCAGCGGAGAGGAAGCGAAAATCAGCATCGGGTGTTGGATAAGCCTTGATGAAACCTTTTCGCAGCAGGGTTCTTTGGCAGCCTTTGTCAGTTACCAGAGACAATGCCAGATCAAAAATTCCACTGTTGTTGTAACAAAACTCTCTGGTTCTTACAGTATCGGTATTTTCATTTCCAAAATCCCAGATTCGCGATACCAATGTGGAGTTCACCGGAGGAGGGGTGAGATCTTCAAAAGTTACACAAAGTGGCAGACAGCCTTCATTAGAGGAAATATTTACCACCGGAGCAGGATTTGAAAAGACAACTACCTCCATGGTATCACTGTCGGTACAACCTCTTTGGTCGGTAGCAGTTACGATGTATTCTGTGTCAACAACAGGAAAACCAAAGAAGGATGCCTGAGGAGGTGAAGGTTGGTTCCATTGATAGTTGATAGTGCCGGTTCCACCGGCAGCATAGGAGGAAATGAGTACAGAGTCGCCCTCACAAATTTGTGAATCTAGGTTTGCAGTTACCATCAAAGGCTGAGGCTCTGAAATGTTAACAGAGGCGTTTGCCTGACATGCATTCGCGTCTGTTACCATAACCTCATAGGAACCTTGAGAAAGGTTAGTTACAGAGGCTGAAGACTGAGATGGTATGGTTGACCAGGTATAGGAGTAAGGTTGAGTACCACCAATAACATAGACATCAGCTGTTCCATCAGTGTTGCCAAAACAGCTAATGTCAGCCCAGTTTATTACTGAGGCAACAAGCTGATCGGGAGAGATGATAGAATCCTGCACCGAAACATAACATCCGTTAGCATCTGAAACGGCTAGTAAATAATTGTTTACTGGCAAATTATCAAAGATACCGGTGTTATTAGAGAAAGTACCGCAGATAAAATCGTATGGCGGCGTACCGCCGGTGGCAGACAAATGAAACTGCCCATTCAATTCACCGAAGCATTGAATATCGTTATGAAGATCAATGTTGAGAGAAAGTGCGCTTGCAGGTTCTGTTATTGTTACAGTTTCCGTGGTAATACAACCAATCTGGTCAGAAATTGTGACGTCATGCTGGCCTGCAGGAAGGTTAGCAAAATGTCCGTTTGTTGAAGTATTCCCATTAAGTTCATAGGAGTAAGGACCTGAAGCACCTAAAACGGACAGAGTGAGCGCACCGGATAAATCGCCATTGCAGCGCAGGTTTTGTGTAGTATCGGTAAGAACCACCAAGTTGCCCTGCTGACCAATCACAGCGGTAGCTTGCACAAAGCAACCATTGGCATCAGTAAGCGAGCAGGTATAAGCACCAACAACCAGATTGAAAACAGTATCATTAAGTGTGGGCGGTGTGGTATTCCAGGAATACACAACCGGCGCTGCGGCACCTGTTGAACTGGCCCAGGCTTTACCAAGCGTACCGCTGGTACAATCAACGTTTTGGGACCCCAGGGTGAGAACCGGGTTTGAGACAAAGACTGTTACAGTATCAGTATAGGTAAACGAAGCACTGCAAGAGGTATTCGAAAGGGTTGCCACATAGGTTGTGGTTACTGATGGAGAAACCGTAACATTTGTTCCGTTGGATATTTGGGCACCTCCAAGAACGGACCATGAGTAAGCGGCATTCGGTGTGGAGCCAAGAGGTACGGGAAGAAATGGAATTGTGGTGATAACATAATTATTGGCACCTGATGGCGTGAAGCGTTTGCCGTCATTAAAGCAAGTCCATTGGCCAGGAAAATTTCTGCCTGGAACAATGTGTGCGATGTTGCCATTGATATTTTGCAAACCGTGAATTGCAGACCCACCATTCCAAGCGCCACAGAGAGATTTTTCAGCAATATGTGTTTCTATAATGTTGCTGCCTTCATAAAGTATAATTTGAGTTGAGTTGCAATCTCCACCGCAGCTGAAGGTAACAAGGTTAGTCCATTCGGCAATAAAAACACGATTAGGGGCGGTACCAAAACGACCGACTCTGACGATATGACTTGGCGATGTATTTGGGTTAACATCTTGCCAGGGAGACATAATTGCGTTGACGGGATTATTGGGACTGGGTGAAGCAGAATTTATGGAATATGGACTGTAGCCACCGGCATTGGTAAGGTCAAAGGTGATGTACATGTTGGAGGATACCAGGCACTGGGTATAGTTATTTCCGTAGAAGTTGAATGTAAACCCAATGTTAACTGCGTTGCTGAAAGAATCATCTGTGAGATTAGAAGCTGCGCCGTTACCGGAAATAATTTGAAGCTGAAGGCCTGGAGGAGTATTACCAACTGAAGTAAGGTTAACAGGAGAACCGTCACAGGTATATACATCGGGTCCTGCATTGATAAAGCCATTTTGAGCCTGAGCAAAGGCAACCATCAAAACAGATAATAGCAGAAATAGATACTTTTTTGAGTTCATCAAGATCATCAATCTTAGATTTCGAACGTGAATATAATTTTTTTATTTGGAAACCTGAATTTTCAGGCAGTTTAATTTCCGGAATGTTCGACGTCTTTTTTGAAGCGGCAGAGGATTATCGACAAGAAAATGTCCTGCCTGGGGCGAAAAAAAATTACAACTAATTGAAAATCAGATAATAAAATGACAAAAATCTTAAAACTTCCCCACTACCTGATCTCTTAGAAAGCCAGAGTTTCCCTGAGGGAGTTCAACCTTCACCCAGCCTGGTTCTTCAGCGAGGATATTCAAGACGGCACCTTCGTGAAGGACAAAGAGTTCCGTGGCACCAAAAACAGGTTCATTAAGTACAGAAGCAGCTTGAGTAAGAACTACAACGCCAGAGGAATTGACTATTACAGACTGACGGCGCCATGAGAGAAACAGAGACATCGATAGCACCAGAACCGAGGTCAATACAGAGAAAAAATATTTTCTTCGTTCAAGAAATTCAGAGGAGCGTACCAGAAAGATAAAAGACAGAGAAGCAAGGCAAGAAAACACGATTGCGATGAGAGGGAAAACCCAGACCGGGAAAAAGAGGGTAAGTTTCCGGAGCCAGAGCGTGAGAAAAAATGTTTTGGGCGGATCAATTTTATCACGGGTTTTGGCATTGGCCATTTGCAGATTATTCATCAGATCAGGTTCTTCACCGATGAATTTTTTTGCCTTCTGGTAATTTAGAATAGAGAGACCCAGGGAGTCAAGTTTGTAATAACAATTACCGAGGTTGTAAAACTTCGCGGGTGAATCGGGAGCTTTTTTGAAGAGCGTTAAAGCATTTGCAAAGTCAGCTTTTCTGTATGCAACAACAGCCTGATTAAAATAATCACCGGCCCGGAGTTCAGGCGGGAGAACCTGCGAGAACATCAATAGAAAACTAAGATATAGCAACTTGATTTTCATATATAATTTTCTTCAAGTTTCTGGATTATTGAACGTGCCTGTTCAAGCAATGATTTAGAAGTAGAACCAACAGACGAGGGTGCGTAACGTGCCATCTGCAAAACTTCAAGCAAGGCGAGCGCCTCTTGTTTATGGACTTCAGGCAGGGTGAGCAACTTCATTTTTTGTTCGAGAGTTTCTGCAGAGAACTCAGCGCGGGGAATACCAAATTTATCGGATAGGTAATCAGAGAGCCCCTTCTCAAGAGCAGAAAAAAATTCAGGATTAGAGGCGGCAACAAATTTTTCTGCTTGTTTGAGTTTTTCCAGAGCTGTTTTCGATGCGGTTTTCCTTTTCCATGCCTTTAGGTCAGACTTTTCGGCGTTCTTTTTTAACCAAATCAGGGTATAAAATGAGGCTGCCAATGGGAAAGATAGCAAGATGATCCAGAACCAAATCTTATCGACGAAACCTGAGGACAAATCAAAGCCCTTATCAGATGTTTGGATAAAGGCCAGATCTTTACCAAGTTGACGAAGTTCTGATTTTGGGGAAGAGGAAACGACATTGGCTTCAGCTGAAGCACCTCCTTCAGCGGTGATTTTCACTTCATTCAGTCGCAAGGTTTTGTATTGTTTTTCAGCCGGGTTGAAATATGAGAATTCCTGTTGGGGAATTAGAAATTCACCTCCGCGACGAGGAATAATCAAATAATCAAAGCTTCTTTGTCCGGAGATACCATCTGATTCAACACTATACTTTTGTGTGATTTTAGGATCATAGGATTCCAAGCCATCGGCAAGTTCGGGCGCTGGAGGTTCAATAAATTTCAGATTTCCTTTGCCAGTAAGTGTTATGAGTAAATTGGCGCTTTCATCTTTCTTAAGATTTTGGCGGTTAATTTTGGAAGTGATATTAAATTCTCCGACGGCGCCCGAGAAAGATGCCGGTTTTCCTGCCTTAGGAAGAGGCTCAACATTTACTGAAATCGGGTTAGAGGCCAGGGAGATTTTCATATCCTGATATCCGCCACCAAAAAATTGTTCGAATAAACTATTCGAGCGCGAGCGGCCCTGAACTCTGATGACCCAGTCCATTTCCATGGCACCGACTTCCAGGGAACCTGCACGCTGAGGAATCAGCAGATAGGAGCCGAGATCACCTACGTTATAGGCGATACCATCGAGCACTTCTTCATAAAGTTGAATATTTTTATTTGCCAATGGAATTTCCTCACTCCAGAAGCCATCGAAAGACGGAAGTTTTTGGGAGGTGATGTTAACCAGACTTACGCGGGTATAAATTTTGAAAGAGACCTTTAGTGCCTCACCTACGAAAACTTTGGAACGACTTACGTAGGCCTTCAAAAAAATATTGCTGGATATATCCTGAGGGTAGGCTGAATTTTGATCTCGGTTATTGGACTTGGGTGAAGCTGCTGCTTTCACAACTTCAATATTCATCGCTTTGGATTCGAGTTTTTTTCCGTTACTCTGCACAGAAGCAGGACCGATTGAAAACCTACCTTCCTTCTTTGCGGCCAGCACATAGTAATAAGTATAAGACTGACTCATTACCCCATTGATGAACTGCATGCTGGTAGAGGTTGAAGGACCGCTAAGTACATGAAAATCGGAAAGGTCAGGCGGACGAAAATTTCCTCCGGCCTGATTCAGAGAGAAGCTAAGCTGAAACTGTTCGCCAACTGCCACCTTGTTTTTGCTGACTGATGCATTAAAAGAGGGTTGTTGTGCCAGGGAGGTAAAAAACAGAGAGCACAGGATTAGGATCCAAAGAACGGGGAGCCGTGAAAAAGAAACTTTATTCATGTTTACCAATCTTTACTTTGTGATCCTTTCCCTGCCCTTCTCTTATCGAGTTTACGGTGAAGATTCTTTTCATTTTCGCCGAGAGATTTCAGAAGGCGCTCGGCATCTTCACGTGAAATTTCTTTGGGGCTTTCTCCTTGTTTGTCTTTATCGTTTTTAGACTTCTCATTTTTGTCTGATGGGTCGTTTTGATTCTTATCTTGATTCTGTTTGTCGCTATCATTTTCATTATTCTGATTCTTATCCTGTTTCTTATCCTGATTTTTCTTATCGTTTTTCTTATCCTGCTGACTTTTTTGTTGCTGTTGTTTTTGTTGACGTAGCATGGATTGCGCGTATGCTAAATTGTACCGGGTTTGATTATCAGAAGGGTTCAGCTTGAGTCCCTTTTTGTAGGATTCAATAGCCTCATCATATTTTTTTTCTTCGAGATAGGTGTTACCCAGATTATGCAGCAATTCAGATTTTCTCTCATCTGATTTTTCTTTTGACATAAGTTTTTCCCATTCTTCACGAGCCTTATCGAAATTTTTCAGTTGATATTCAGTTGCAGCGTGGTTAAAGGAGGAAACATAATCATCCGGATTCTTTTCCTTTGCCAAGTTGTATTTTTTTTCGGCGCTAAGGAATTTTTTCTCTTCGTATAGTTTGTTGCCTTCCCTGATTAACTTGTTAGGATGCTGAGCAAGTGCAAATTGAGAAGTTGAAAAAATGAGCAAAGGGAGAAAGAGTACAGTGTGTATTTTTTTTGATGGAAGCAGCAATCGACGGAGGGAATTAGATTTGCGTTCGGAGATAAATGGATCGATCATCAGCAGAAAAATTGCCGGAATCAGAAATAGCTGAAAGCGACTTTCGAAATCAGTGACTTCAACGGAGCCCGTCTCCTTTTTTTCCTCACTGTTTATTGCCTCCCATACCTTCCATAATCCGGTATCAGTTTGACCAGATTTCACAAATATTCCTTTACCGGCCTGAGCAATTTGAAAAAGAGCATCAGCATTTAAGCGGGTAACCACCGTATTACCCTCTTCATCTCTTTTGAAACCTCCATCCTCAGGCGAAGGAATTGGCACACCTGATTCTGAACCGATACCGATACAATGTACACGTATTTGTTTTTCTGCAGCGATCCGGGCAGAAGAGACAGGATCATCATCATGAGATTCACCATCGGAGATAAGGATGATAATTTTATTGGCGACAGATTTAGGATCAAAAGAATTAACTGCAAGATCAATTGCACTTCCGGCGGAGGTTCCCTGAGAAGCAATCATATCAACATTTACAGCATCAATGAATAAGCGTGCAGCATCAAAATCAGAGGTGATGGGAAGTTGGACAAAACTCTCGCCAGCGAAGACGATCAGGCCAAGACGGTCTTCCTTAAGTTTATTTAGCAATCCATTTATGGCGCGTTTAGCCGCAGTAATACGATTAGGCTGAATATCGGTTGCCCGCATGCTGTTGGAAATATCCAGTGCAAGCATGATGTCAACACCACTACGTTTTACCTCCTCAGTCTTGGTGCCAAACTGAGGATTTGCAGCCGCAATAGTGAGCAAGGAAATAGACAAAGCAGAGCAAATCGCAGATAGCAAAAAACGTGGCCTGCTGAATGAAATACCTATCTTTTCAGCGATTTCCGCAGTAGCGAATTTTGAAATTGCCTCAGACTTCCAGCGAAAATAAAACCACAGAAAAAGCCACCATACAGGAACCAAAGCCAGCCCCCATAGAAAATGGATATTTTCGAAACGGAAAAACATCAGGCGGTAAGTGATTTGAATATAGAACGTTTCAAAAAGAGATCAGCAAAAATCAATGTGATTCCTGCGAGTAAAAAGGGCAAAAAGCGCTCTGATCTTTTGCTGTATTGTTTCTCCTCAACAATAGTTTTTTCAAGCTTATCAATTTCAGCATAGATTTCCTTGAGTGCATCTTTACTGGTTGCCCGGAAATATCTTCCACCGGTAGAGGATGCAACCTTTTTCAGCACAGGTTCATCAATTTCAACGGGCACATAATCAAATACATATTCCCCATTGGGATAAACTGCAACCGGAGAGTAAGCCTTGCCTCGTGAGCCTACACCTATTGCATATACACGAATGCCAAAAGGCTTGGCGAGTTCAGCAGCGAGAAGTGGAGACACAGAGCCGGAATTGTTTACACCATCAGTGAGCAGAATGGCCACTTTGCTTTTTGCCTTACTGGACTTCAGGCGTGTAATAGCTGTTGACAGACCCATGCCGATTGCAGTACCATCCTGCATCATGCCTGACTTTACATTTGAGAACAGATTTAGAAGTACGGAATGATCGGTAGTGAGCGGACATTGCGTAAAGCTTTCGCCGCTGAAAACTACAAGCCCGATACGATCGTCGGGTCTGGCCTCGATAAACTCCCTTGCAACATCTTTTGCGGCATCGAGGCGATTAGGCTTGAAATCTCTGGCGAGCATACTGGCAGATACATCGAAAGCAATAACAATATCTATTCCTTCGGTGCGGATATCACTCCAGCTTGAGCGGGATTGGGGGCGAGCAAGCGCTATAATGAGTAAAGCAAGCCCAAGCATTCGAAGTGCAAAAGGCAAATGGCGCAGACGTACTTTCAATCCTGGCCGGTAGCCATTGAAGGAGGTGTGAGAAGAAAATGTCACGCCC
>JBEGML010000353.1:0-7423 GCA_041183145.1 Bacteroidota bacterium
GTAAATTACCGCAAGACCATGAGCATACAATACCGGCCATTTCTTAGTTGGCCTGAGAAAAATCTCGCGCGCCTTGAAATAGTTGAAGATTTTCAAAGCCTCATAAGCTCTGTCAATACGATGAGGCGGAAAAGGCCTGCCAGGGTTTGCTCCCAAACTCTTAAAAAAGATTGGCGGCAAAAGCAGAAGAAAAAACATCAACCTCATCATTGATGCAAAAATAGTTACTTTGCAGCGTGAAAAGATTGGTTTTTCAATCTCCTGCCGGTAGACTAGCAATTTCATTTCTATTTATTTTTACAATAAAACTCAACTGCCTGCGAGCTCAGGAATTCCCCCAGATTTTAATCTCAAATGAATTTGAACCGGAGGAAGTCAGCATAGCTATTTCTCCTCAAAATCCTGCGGTTATGGTTGCAGGCTCAAATCTCGACAGGGTATACACGAGTAATGATTCAGGACGAACCTGGCAAAACAATCAATTGATTTCTAAGTATGGAGTTTACGGAGACCCTTGTATCGTGGCAGGCGGTGCCAACAGATTTTACTACTTCCATCTTAGTAATTACAAAAAAGGAACATGGATAGACAGAATTGTCTGCCAAAGGTCAGATGATGGAGGAAAAACATGGAACAAGGGAAGCTACACCGGACTGAACGGAGTTAAAAATCAGGACAAGCACTGGGTATTTCTGCTGCCGGGCAAAAAAAATGACACCTTGTATGTGGCATGGACCCAGTTCGACAAATACAACAGTGCTGCCGTTGGAGATAGTTCCGCTATTATGTTCTCCGCCTCTTATGATAATGGCAAAAACTTCAGTCAACCACTTAAAATAAGCTATTACAAAGGTGATTGTCTTGATGGCGACAACACCGTTGAGGGAGCAGTTCCGGCGGTACACCCTGATGGAACCCTGCTGGTGGCATGGGCAGGTCCGAAAGGACTTGTTTTCAACAGAAGCAATGACAAAGGAAAAACATTCGAAAATCAAGAAAGATTAATCTGCGCCATGCCCGGCGGATGGGATATTTCTGTTAAAGGCTTATTCAGGGCTAACGGTCTGCCTGTGCTGGTTTGCGATCGCTCGAATGGTCCTTTCAGTGGAAGATTTTACGCTTGCTGGGCAGAAGATCGTAGCATTGAAAACAATCCCGATATCTGGATATGCCATTCAGACGATAAAGGAAATTCCTGGAGCCGGCCTTCAAAAATTAATCGTGATAATTCCTCAGCAGCCCAATTTATGCCATGGGTTTGTGTGAGTGAAGAAACAGGAAAGGTATATGTCATCTACTATGATCGACGTGAATCTGGGACAACGGAAGAAACTGCCATCTGGATGGGCTGCTCAAATGATGGAGGTCAAAACTTCAGCGAGAGAAAAATTTCACGAGGTTCCTTCTTGCCGGATTCAAAGGTCTTCTTCGGCGATTACCTGAACATCACCTGCTCAAAAGGATTAGTACGTCCCATATGGATGGAAGCAAATGGTGAAAAGTTGAGCATACATACCCTACTAATGAATGAAGGGGACATTCCTTAAAGGAAAGCCCGAGCCTTTTCGTTAATTTCGCACCAAATGGAAGAATTCAAACTCGATTCAATAAATGATGCCATCGAGGACATCAGGAAGGGCAAGGTCATCATCGTCGTGGATGACGAAGATCGTGAAAACGAGGGTGACTTCATATGCGCTGCGCGGGTTATTACACCTGAGATTATTAACTTCATGGCAACCCACGGAAGAGGGCTTATCTGTGCTCCCCTGGTAGAGGACCGCTGCGAAGAATTAGGCTTACAGCTTATGGTTGACCAAAATAGTGCTGCCTTCGAAACTCCATTCACTGTTTCCGTAGACTTGATTGGAGGTGGCTGTACAACCGGAATTTCAGCATCAGACCGTGCAAAGACTATTCTAGCTCTTATTAATCCAGAAACCAAATCCACTGACCTGGGAAAGCCCGGTCATATTTTCCCCCTCAGAGCTCAACGAGAAGGGGTTCTGCGCAGAGCCGGACATACAGAAGCCGCAATTGACCTCGCTCGTTTAGCCGGATTTGAGCCTGCGGGAGTGATTGTTGAAATCATGAATGAAGACGGTACTATGGCGAGACTCCCTGATCTGATTAAGATTGCGGAACGATTCAATTTAAAAATTGTATCGATAAAAGACCTGATTTCATACCGATTGAAATTCGATAGCCTTATCAAAAAACAAGTAACCGTATCTCTACCCACAGAAACCGGAGATTTTCAACTTTCAGCCTACCTGCAGGTTAGCACCGGGCAGGAACATCTTGCCCTAATTAAGGGAAGTTGGACGCAGGATGAATCAGTTTTGGTTAGAGTGCACTCATCCTGCATGACAGGAGATATTTTTGGCTCATGTCGCTGCGATTGCGGACCACAACTAAAAAAAGCAATGGAAATGGTTGAGAAAGAAGGTAAAGGGGTGATTCTTTACATGAATCAGGAGGGACGCGGAATTGGCCTACTCAATAAGCTAAAAGCCTATAAACTGCAGGAGGAAGGTCTGGACACAGTTGAAGCAAACCTAAAATTAGGTTTTGCCATGGATGAACGCGACTATGGTGTTGGAGCCCAGATATTGAGAGATTGCGGAGTTTCCAAAATCAGACTGATGAGTAACAACCCTCGAAAAAGAGCAGGTTTGATAGGCTATGGACTTGAGATCATTGAAACCGTTCCCCTGGAAATCTCCTCAAATCGTCACAATGCCTTTTACCTCCAAACTAAAAAGAACAAATTGGGGCATTCTCTAGAACTAAAGAACCTGGAGAAGAAATAATTAACACAGAAGGTAAAAAAAAATCCCGGCAAAACCGGGATTCTTTTTTTTCATCACTAAGTGATTAGTGAGCGCCTTCAGCGTGAGCTTCAGCAGGAGCAGCAGCAGCTGCTGAATCAGCAGGAGCAGCAGCAGCAGTGTCTGCAGGAGCAGGAGCTGCTTCTTCGATTGGAGCAGCAGCAGCAGTATCAGCAGCAGGTGCTTCAGCGTTTTCAGTTTTTCCGCCGCAAGCAGCGAACATAGCAACTACAGCAGTAGCGCATACGAATTTGAACAGATTTTTCATCGTTCTTGATTGGATTGAGTGGTTAATTTTCCACCTTTATACCCGGGTAACCCAAAAGGTAACCCACAAGAAGATTTTTTTTTTCGGGGTTACCTCAAGCCCTGAATTGGTATTAATGTAGCCGGTAAATGGAGAATTCGGTCTTCGCAGCAGAAGAAGAGTTACTTGAAGCCCTTAAGGGTGGCAATGAAAGTGCTTTCAGGCATCTTTATAAAAGTCACTTTGGCTCGGTATGTCACTTTATTCTATCCAACAATGGAAGTGAAGCCGATGCCCAGGATGTTTTCCAGGAAGCTATGGTGGTTTTTTGTGAAAAACTCAAGCAGGAAGATTTTGTTCTAAGCTGCAAAGCAGGAACCTACCTGTACAGTGTTTCGCGCCACATGTGGCTGAAAAGAATCCGAAAAGCAACCCTTATCACCGGCAAAATCAATAATCCGGCGGAATTCATCGAGATTCCCGATGATCCGGGAGAAGAGATGATTGAAGAAGGATTAAAGAAAATGGAGGACGCACTGGCCATGCTTGGTGAGCCGTGTAGAAGTCTCATCGAAGATTTTTACATAAACAACCTTAGCATGAATCAAATTACGGAGAAATTTGGTTATACCAACGCTGACAACACCAAAACACAGAAATATAAATGCATGGTGAGGTTGAAAAAAATTTTCTTCCGAACCAGTAACCGAACAGAAGAAGGAAAATATGTTGACTGACTGGCAATTTACAGAGAAATGCGAGCGCTACCTTAAAGGCGAAATGCCCCCTAATGAACGCAATGAATTCGAGCAGCTGATCCGAAAAAATCCCAATCTGCTTGATGAAATGCTCGACCAAAAGTCCCTTTCCGAAAATTTGTCTAGAATAGGTGAAAGACGGAGGATAAAGACCATTGTGGGAAAAATAATAAACGAAAAGAATCGCAACGAGGAATCAAGGTCCGGTGAATTTAAAACCAAAATTAAGAGACTAAAAATATCAAATTGGAGACCTGTTCTAGCAGCCGCAGGTGTGTCTATGCTAATCGCCATGTCAACCATATTGATATACAACAATTTCGTACAGAATCCAAAAGCAACCAATGCAAAATTCAGAGCTCTAAGAAAAGATCTTGATAGAATTCGACACTCGCAATCCAAAATAATACAAGACCTGAATACCAAGACCCAATCAGACCTCAGGGCTCGCGAGGCAAACGCCTTTGCCACTGGTTTTGCACTCACAAAAGATGGACTTTTCGCCACCAGTCTTCACGTTATTTCCGGTGCTGACTCTGTCTTTATCGAGAACAGGGAAGGCCAAACATTCAAAGCTATACCGGTTTTCCGGGATCCACTAAGCGATCTGGCTTTGCTTCAGGTTATAGATACCGGATTTAAGCCTCTCAGGAAGATACCATACGTACTCAAAGAAAAGGACGCCAATTTGGGTGAATCAGTTTACACGCTCGGATTCCCAAGAGATGAAATGGTTTTTGGTGAAGGTTCTTTGAGCGCTGCATCCGGTTTTCAGGGTGACACAGGGTCATATCAGGTTAGTATTCCACTGAATCCCGGCAATTCAGGAGGTCCGCTGTTTGATTCGAAAGGAAATCTGATAGGCATCATTTCCGGCAAACAGACAGAAACCGAGAGTGCAGCATTCGCCGTCAAATCAAGTAGATTGGCGGAGGTGCTAAAAAACATGTCTGGCGACTCGCTTGGCCGAACCCCTGACCTTAATCGAAAAAACGCCCTTTCGGGCTTAAACAGGGTCGATCAAATCAAAAATATCGAAAACTGCGTTGTAGTTATCAGAGTTTTTGACAGGGAAGACTGAACATTCGTTTTCCTTCCTTAATTTAGCGGCCTATTCATTCGAAAAAGAAATGAACTTCCTAAAGAAACATCATCTGATTTTTGCGCTGTCCCTGATTGCGGCCGTAACTGTTTCCAGATTTATTCCCCACCCCCCGAATTTCACTCCTGTTATCGCAATGGCTTTGTTTAGTGGTGCGGTCATCTCCAAACGCTTCGTGGCCTTTGGATTTCCTCTGCTGGCTATGTGCATCAGTGACATGCTGCTGAACCGTGCTTACTACCCCGACCACATGGGCCTTGGCTATTTCATCGAAATTCCCACCTTCGGAGTTTACGGAGGCATTTTACTTTCCTCAATCATGGGCTCATTGATCGGTCAAAACCTAAAGTGGAAGAGAATTATAGGATTCTCAATTGGCTCATCTCTGCTTTTCTGGATTGTCAGTAATTTTTTCTGCTGGCCGGGCAACCCCTTGTACACACAAAACATTCAGGGTCTGTTGAGTTGCTATATTGCAGCCCTCCCGTTTCTAGCCCAAACACTGGGTGATCTGTTCTTCGGGTTATTACTTTTCGGAACCTGGAAGATAACATTCAAACAAACTGCGATAGCCAGGTCATAGTTAAAACAAAAATTTCCTTGAAAGCAGACTCGAAATGTCTGCTTTTTTTGTTCAATGCAATTAAAAAGAAAAACGCCAATCAACAAGATTGGCGTCTTCTGCAAGCGGCCTAACCCTTTGGTTAGGGATTGGGTTAGTTCTTTAACAAAGATAATAAATTGACCAGAGTCGGCTTTAGTTCCTTACGAGAAACTATTTTGTCGAGGAATCCATGTTCAAGCACAAACTCAGATGTCTGAAATCCCTTTGGAAGGTCCTTACCTATGGTTTCCTTCACAACTCGTGGCCCGGCAAATCCTATCAATGCCCCCGGCTCTGCTATGTTTAAATCACCCAGCATCGCAAACGAGGCAGTTACGCCTCCGGTAGTCGGATCAGTAAGCAGCGAGATGTAGGGAATTTTCTCCTCTGATAATCGCGCAAGCATAACAGAGGTTTTTGCCATTTGCATAAGAGAAAACGCTGCCTCCATCATACGAGCACCACCGGATTTGCTGATTATCAAAAGCGGCATTCGATGATCCAGGCAGTGCTGAATGGCTCTGCTGATCTTCTCTCCCATCACAGAACCCATTGACCCACCTATGAAGGTAAAATCCATACAAGCAACCATTAACTCATGACCACCAACCATACCATGTGCGGTTCTTATGGCATCTTTAAGTCCGGTCTTTTGAATTGATTCCCTGACACGGTCTTTGTATCCTTTGGTATCAACGAAATTTAATGGGTCACCTGAAATCAAATCAGGAAAAATCTCGGTAAACTTTTCATCATCAAAAAGAATGGAGAAATACTCCGCAGAACCAATTTTATGATGATATCCGCAACTACCACAAACATAGTTGTTGTTGATGTGATCCTCTGCGGTAAAGATATTCTTGCAGGATGGACATTTTGTCCATAAGCCTTCGGGAGTTTCTTTTTTCTCCTTGGTAGAGGTAGTAATTCCCTCTTTAATTCTTTTGAACCAACTCATTATGAGTCTGAAAAACGTGAGAAAAAATCAAGCTATGCTCACCCCTTTGTCGAGGTAAACATCCTGAATTGCATTTAATAGAGAAACTCCTTCGTTCATAGGCTTCTGAAATGCCTTACGACCGGAAATCAGCCCCTGACCACCGGCGCGCTTGTTAATAACCGCAGTGGTAACAGCTTCAGCAAGATCAGTGGCACCTTTGGATTCACCTCCTGAGTTGATCAGACCCATGCGCCCCATGTAACAATTGGCAACCTGATACCGAGTCAGATCAATAGGGTGGTCGGTGGTCAATTCGCTGTAAACCTTCGGATGTGTTTTCCCGAAGTTTACTGCGGTATATCCACCATTATTGGTTGGAAGCTTTTGCTTGATAATATCAGCCTTTATAGTAACGCCCAGGTGGTTAGCCTGGCCTGTTAGATCGGCACTGGTGTGATAATCCTTGTCTTTTTTGAACGCAGGATTCCGAGTGTAGCACCAGAGAATTGTGGCCATACCTAACTCATGCGCGAGTTCAAACGCCTCTGCCACTTCCTGAAGCTGTCGGGATGATTCATCAGATCCAAAATAAATAGTAGCGCCAACTGCAGCAGCGCCCATATTCCAGGACTCTTTCACAGATCCGAACATCACCTGGTCAAACTTATTAGGATAAGACAAAAATTCATTGTGATTTATCTTCACCACAAACGGAATTTTGTGGGCATACTTGCGTCCAACAGAAGCGAGTACACCAAAGGTTGAAGCAACAGCGTTACAGCCTCCTTCGATAGCCAACCTGACAATATTTTCAGGATCGAAATAAATTGGATTGGGAGCAAAAGATGCACCGGCAGAATGCTCTATTCCCTGATCGACAGGTAAAATCGATAAGTAACCGGTGTTTGCGAGCCTTCCGGTTCCATATAGAGACTGAATAC
>JBEGML010000354.1:0-2514 GCA_041183145.1 Bacteroidota bacterium
ACGTTATGTGTTACGCACTATGGGACTAATGCTTACCGGAACCGGTTTGATTATTGCCATAATTTTTCTGTTATTTTTTTATATCCTTAGAACCATATTTTATCAAAAAAGACTCGGCGAAATCAAAAATGATTTTATTAGCAACATGACGCATGAGTTCAAAACACCAATCTCAACCATTTCACTTGCTGTTGAAGTTCTAGGTGATAATGCCATGGAAAAAACACCCGAAAAAACAGGAAGGTATCTCGGGATGATTCGTGACGAAAATAAACGTCTTGGCCTGCTGGTTGAGAATATTCTGCAAACAGCAGTACTCGATAAGGGTAAGCTTAAACTTAAGCCTGTAAATCTGAACCTACATGAACTACTGCCTGAAGTTCTTCAAAGTTCTCAGCTGCAACTCGAGAGTAGAAAAGCCCTTCTAAATCTTAAGATGAATGCAGGCAATCCTGTAATTTCTGCTGATAAGGTTCATATCAGCAACATCATTCATAATCTGGTTGACAATGCCTTGAAATATTGTGAACGAACACCGGAAATTGAAATCACCACCTCCAATGTCAATAAAGGACTCCTTATTTCGGTTAAAGACAACGGCATTGGAATAGCACGTGAGAACATCAGAAAAATTTTTGAAAAACTTTACCGTGTTCCTACCGGAAACGTACATAATGTTAAGGGCTTCGGCTTAGGATTGAGTTATGTTAAAGCCATAGCCGAGCAACATGGTGGAAGCATTTCTGTAGAGAGCCAGCCCGGGCAAGGCTCGGTGTTTACACTCTTTCTGCCGTTTCAACCACAATTACAAACCTCTTAATTGCCAAACAATGAAAACAGAACTTAATCCACGAATACTAATTGTTGAAGACGATCCCAATCTCGGAAGTCTGCTTCACGATTTTCTTGAGGCAAAGAATTTTGCAACTGTGTTATGCGAGAATGGAAAGGAAGGTCTTCAAAAAGTAAAAAATGAAGTTTTTGATGTATGCATTCTTGATGTCATGATGCCAATTATGGACGGGTTTACCCTAGCCAGGGAAATACGAAAATTTAATGAAGAAATTCCTATCATGTTTCTTACCGCAAAATCAATGAAGGAAGATACTCTGGAAGGGTTTAAAGCAGGAGCCGACGATTATCTAACCAAACCTTTCAGTACAGAAGAGCTTTTGTTACGCCTACAGGCCATACTCAAAAGAACAAGAAACAAAACCCTTACTAACAGCGATCAGCATATATTTAAAATTGGTAATTATTCTTTTGATGCTCAAACGCAGGAGTTGCTTTTCGGTGAAGAGAAATCCAGGCTGACCACACGTGAGTCTCAGCTATTAAAATTACTTGCCATGAATATTAATAATATCCTGGACCGCAGTTTTGCACTTAAAACCATCTGGCACGATGATAATTATTTCAATGGCAGAAGTATGGATGTGTATATAGCAAAGTTGCGAAAATATCTAAGGCACGATGAACGTATTGAAATTATCAACGTGCACGGTAAGGGCTTTAAACTTCTTATCAAGGAGGCTGCGTGATTTGCACTGCTCTTTGATTGTTATAACTGATTTTCCTCTTTACGTTCTGTCTCTGGTCAGAATCCAAGTTTCTCTCTTACCCTCTTTAAGACAATCATAGCATAATCTCTTGCTCGTTCTTCTCCTGCTTTTAATTTTTTGTCAAGTTCTGTCGGCTGATTCATAAGGTGATGGAAGGTCTCTCTCTCCACTTTGAATTTATCGGTTACCACATCAAAAAGAGCTTGTTTGGCATGTCCGTATCCGAGTCCTCCGCTCAGATACTTCTGTCTTAAGACTGAAACATCATCAGGAGAAGCTATAAGTTCGAATAATCGGAATACATTACAGGTATCAGGATCTTTTGGAGATTCTAGTGGAAGACTATCTGTGACGATAGATTTAATCACTTTCAATAGATCTTTGTCGGGCAGAAAAATATTGATGAAATTGTTGTAGGACTTACTCATCTTCTGCCCGTCGGTTCCAGGCACAATCATTACCTGATTGTCAACCTTAACTTCAGGAACTACGAAAGTGTCTCCGTATTCGAGATTGAATTTAACCGCTATGTCACGTGTCATCTCAAGGTGCTGAACCTGATCTTTGCCTACTGGCACAAAATCAGCATCGTAGAGCAGAATATCAGCAGCCATAAGAACAGGATAGGTAAACAAGCCGGCATTTACGTCGGCAAGTTTTTCTTTCTTGTCTTTAAATGAGTGGGCATTTGCCAACATGGGGAACGGAGTTAGGCAATTGAGGTACCAGGTAAGCTCACATACTTCAGGCACCATACTCTGCCGGTAAAACACATTTTTCTGTGTATCGAAACCAAATGCAAGCCACGCAGCTGCTACAGAAAGGGTGTTGTGTTTTCTAAGAGCTGCATCTTTTACTGTGGTTAGTGAGTGGATGTCGGCTATGAAAAAATAGCCTTCATTACCCGGCTCTTTGCTTAGCCTGATTGCCGGCATGATGGCCCCAAGGATAT
>JBEGML010000355.1:0-4373 GCA_041183145.1 Bacteroidota bacterium
TACTCGCCACCAATGACAGCCACTACGTGAATCAGGACGAGTGGAACGCTCACGCCATACTGCTCTGTCACAACACTGGTGATGTGAAAAGTACACCTATAGGTGATGCCAAAGGCATGCGCTTTGGGTTTCCCAACGATCAGTTTTATTTTAAATCTACAAAGGAGATGATGGCGTTGTTCAGCGACATCCCTGAGGCCATTGATAACACTCAGGAAATTGTAGATAAAGTTCAGACTCCTGATTTGAAGAGGAGCACCATGCTGCCTAATTTTCCTTTACCGCCCGGTTTTGACAGTGCCGATCACTATCTCGAAAGTCTGACCTGGGATGGAGCGAGAAAGCGTTACAAGGAAATTACCGCAGAAGTTGAAGAACGCCTTACACATGAGCTAAGTGTCATCAAGAAGATGGGCTTTGCAGGTTATTTTCTGATTGTTTCTGATTTTATTCGTGCCGGTCGGGATATGGGCGTACTGGTAGGCCCCGGACGCGGATCTGCTGCGGGTTCGGCAGTAGCATTCTGCATAGGTATTACCAACATAGATCCCATAAAATACAGTCTTCTTTTCGAAAGATTTCTGAATCCTGAGAGGGTAAGCATGCCCGATATCGATACTGACTTTGATGATAACGGGAGGCAAAGAGTCATTGACTATGTGGTTGAAAAATATGGCCGCAACAGAGTGGCACAAATAATCACATACGGCAGCATGGCGGCTAAAACATCAATCAAGGATGTTGCCAGAGCGCTCGAGTTACCGCTGGCTGAAGCAAACGCTTTGAGCAAGTTGGTTCCTGAAAAGCCAGGAATTACCCTTCAGAAGGCTTATGATGAGGTAAAGGAGCTTAAAGATTTGCGTGATGCGGGTGGCCTGAAGGGCGAGGTTTTACGAACTGCTGAAATTCTCGAAGGATCAGTGAGAAACACCGGGGTTCATGCAGCAGGTGTCATCATTGCTCCTGAAGATATCACCGATTTGATTCCGGTCACTGTAGCTAAGGATGCAGAACTCCTTGTTACCCAATTTGAGGGTAAGGTTATTGAAGAGGCCGGTATGCTCAAAATGGACTTTCTCGGTCTGAAAACCCTCACCACTATCAGAGAAGCCATAAAGCTTATTGAACTTAACAAAGGTGTCGTAATTGATTCTGATAATATTCCCCTTGATGATGAGGTAACCCTAAAACTCTATCAAAGGGGTGATACGGTGGGAATTTTTCAGTTTGAAAGTGACGGAATGCGTAAGTGTCTGCGTGATTTAAAACCTAATCACATTGAGGATCTTGTGGCCATGAATGCGCTTTACAGACCGGGTCCACTCGATTTTATTCCTGTTTATATTGATCGAAAAATGGGCCGGCAGCCGGTTGAATATCCGCACGAACTCCTGGAACCGATTCTGAAAACTACTTATGGAATCATGGTCTATCAGGAGCAGATTATGCAAGCTGCTCAGATTGTTGCCGGATATTCTCTGGGAGGTGCCGATCTTCTTCGCAGGGCTATGGGTAAAAAGGATAAAGAGACCATGGCCAAAGAGCGTATCAAATTTGTTAAAGGTGCAGGTGAAATACATGGCATAAGTCAGGAGAAGTCGAATGAGATTTTTGATGTCATGGAGCGTTTTGCTGAATACGGATTTAATCGTTCTCACTCTGCGGCATATTCAGTGGTTTCTTTCCAGACTGCATACCTAAAGGCAAATCATCCGGCAGAGTTTATGGCCGCTCTTCTCAATACCTACAACGACATGGATAATATCATTCGTTACATGGAAGAGGCACGGCGTATGGGAATCGCAGTTCTTGGTCCGGATATCAACGAAAGTGAAAGTGGATTTACCGTAAATGCCAAAGGAGAGGTGAGATTCGGATTGGCTGCATTGAAAGGGGTAGGAGAGGGAGCTGTTGCTCAGATTATCAGTGAGCGAACAAAATCGGGGCCTTTTAAAAATATTTTCGATTTGTCTTCAAGAATTAGTCTTCGACTCGCTAACAGGCGTTGCTTCGAAAGTCTTGCAGGCAGTGGGGCATTTGATTCTTTCGGCAATATTCACCGCGCTCAGTATTTTCACCGTGAAGGAAATGAAATTTTTCTTGACCGTGTGATTCGATATGGCGGCACTGCTCAGGAGCAGCAGGGCAGCGCTCAGGTGAGTCTATTTGGTGATACTCTGGAAACCACTCTTCCTGAACCGGAGCTGCCCGCATCTGAGCCCTGGAGTGAGCTTGAGAAATTACGCAGGGAGAAGGAGATAATCGGGATTTACATCACAGGTCATCCTCTTGATAGTTTTGCATTTGAAGTCAAGCATTTTTGTAAAAATACAGTTGCTGATATCAAACCTGAAAATCTAAAAGATGGACGGGAACTTGCTTTTGCTGCGATTGTCAGCTCGGCCACGCACCGCTTTACTAAAGAGGGTAAGCCTATGGGCAGCATGATTCTGGAGGATAAGAGCTATTCTCAGGAACTTTCTTTTTTTGGTGATGAATACCTGAAGATAAAGAACTATATGACCGAGGGGGTTTTCCTTTTTCTGAAAGGAAAAGTTGAACCACGTTTCCGGAATTCGGAACAACTTGTATTTCGCCCCAGCCTGGTCATGTTATTGAATGAAGTGCGCGACAAGTTCAGCAAGGAGCTTATTTTGAGTATGAACTTAAGTGATCTTCATTCCGAAAGTGTAAAACAACTTCAACGCACTTTTGCCGGTAGCCCCGGAGAATTAGGATTTTCTTTCCGGGTTATGGATCCTGCCAGTAAGATGAGTGTGGAGATGCAGTCAAGAAAACACCGAATTAAACTGAGTGATGACCTTATTAAGTTTATTGAAGCTCGAGACTTTTTCGAGTACGAACTCAAGGTCCTTTAGTCTTTTGTGTCAGTAAACCTGACATAAACTCAAAAATTACTAAATGGCACCTTTATTGTTAACTTTGCTTCAGCAAATCAAAACTTATGGCAATAGAAATAACTGACGGAAACTTCGAAGAAGTAGTATTGAAATCAGACAAACCTGTTCTGGTAGATTTTTGGGCAGAGTGGTGCGGACCTTGCCGCATGGTTGGTCCTGTGGTGGAGGAACTCTCAAAAGATTTCGATGGTAAGGCTGTTGTAGGCAAGGTTAATGTGGATAACAACCCAAATATTTCGGCTAAATTCATGATCCGGAATATTCCTACTCTCCTTGTTTTCAAGAACGGCGAAATAGTAGATAAACACGTTGGCGTGGCGCCCAAAGCGGTACTGGCTGAAAAGCTAACCAAGCAGATGGCCTGATAAAAAGATATAGCCGGCCGGTTCAAAAGACCGGCCTTTTTTATGCGTAGCATCTCCGATTTAAATGAAGTAAGACGCTTCAGTGGTCTGGAATTTCTGGCCCGGCAGGTTGTAGAGGGTTTTATCACCGGATTGCACAAAAGCCCTTTTCATGGCTTCTCGGTTGAATTTGCAGAGCACCGCATTTACAATACCGGTGAGAGCACACGACACATTGACTGGAAACTATACGGACGCACTGACAGGCTCTTCGTAAAACGATACGAAGAGGAAACGAACCTGCGCTGTCAGCTGGTCATTGACCGCAGTCCTTCTATGTTCTATCCCGGCAAGGCGCTCAACAACGGATTACCTGCCAATAAGGAGGCCTTCTCGGTATATTGCGCTGCTGCATTTACCTATCTTTTGCGCCGACAAAGAGATGCCGTAGGTCTAACCTTGTTTTCGGATAAAGTTGATTTGCACACCCCATCACGAAGCAGTCCTGTTCATTTCAAAACCATATTTTCAGAGTTAGACAAGCTTCTTCTTGATTTTCAGCCGGGAGAAAAAAAGACAACTTCGGCCGCTTCTTCTCTTCATGCTGTTGCAGAAGCCATACACCGAAGATCACTTGTGCTGGTGTTTAGTGACATGCTCGACAGTCAGGAAGATTCACGAGAGATGTTTAGTGCTTTGCAGCACCTGAAACATAACGGACATGAGGTCATTCTTTTTCATGTTCTTGACATTAAACATGAGCTTGACTTTGATTTTGGACCCGGTATCTACAAGTTCATCGACATGGAGAGTGGTGAGGATATCAAGATTTTTCCCGGACAGGTAAAGGAGAAGTATCAGGAAGAAATGAAAAAGTATTGTTCTGCCATTAAACTTCGCTGCGGACAATACGGAATTGATTACGTGGAAGCCGATATCAATAAGGGCTTTGCACAGGTGCTGCTGCCATTTTTGGTGAAGCGGGCCAAAATGGTTTGAGGATACACCAAGCAGTAATAGTAAATTTTTGCTCAAGCCTTAAATCCCTTATTTAAGAGGAATTACAAAGTAAATTTTCCATCTCGTTATGATTCAATACGCAGATGAG
>JBEGML010000356.1:0-3701 GCA_041183145.1 Bacteroidota bacterium
GTAATTACAGATTTTAAAACAGGATCCATTTTATTAATGCCATGGAACGATTTTTAAAATTTGTCTATTTGTTCTTGAAAAATCCTTAGAAAGGGAGAGTTTGTAAAATAGAGTACAAGACCATCATGAGAAAGAAAATTGATAAAGTGCGCGTCTCTTGAAATCGTATTTGCCTCATGGTATTCAACAAAAAAAGACCTGCTCAGGAGCAGGTCTTTCTTATTAAATTAAATCACCCTCTACTCTTTCGCAAGCTTCATCACTACTTTCTGTCCGGAAAAACCCGCTGTGCTGCTTGATGTAAAAGTGAAAGCGGTAGAAGAAGATTCCTCCACCTGATAAACGCCGCTAAAATCATAGCATTGCTGCTCCATAGCAAGGCCCGCAGCGCCATGCGAATGTCCGTCATCCTCGGGCATATTCTGTCTTGAAAGCTCAAAAACTTTACCCTTATCGCGGAACTGCCAGGCGAAATAGGCATGGCCTCCGCCACCTTCCCATTCGCCATAACATGTTTCATCGTAAATGTCACAGTCTTCAATTATCAGATCAGGCAGCACGGTTTGTGCAGTGCCGTCAACCGTTAGTTCTGTTACCTCCCAACGGCCGCCTTTCATCAGGCGGGAAGAGCTTTGTTTGGTTTTGTTGCAGGCAGTAAGAATTCCTATACTTACCAAGGCCAATAAGATGAGTGTCTTTTTCATAAATGTATCATTGAATTCTGGTTCCGAAATTTACTTCAATATCCGTTTCTCCCGGATCACAGGAGCCATTTTTCACACCCGGCTGGTGCTTAAGCTTTACCGTAACAGTTCCGCTGCCGGCGGTGCCGGTTGACCAGGTAGATTTTACCCCCAATTTGAAATTGCCATAAATATCGGTAGCGCGTATACTGAGGCCGCTAACCGAAGGACTAAAACAAAACAAATGCTCATTGGCTTCTTCAATAATTTCAGAAGTAATATCAGCAAAGGGAGTCTTGGTTTCATCCAATACCTGCAGGGTTGCTAGATAAGTTGTTGAGGCCAGTAACCTGATGGAATCAAACTGTACCGGTGCATTACCGCCATCAGCATCGGTGTCGCGGAAAATCGCGGTTACGTCGGGCTTTACACCAAGTGAGTCTTTAAAAGTTATTTTTAGTGTGGTGATAATTTCTGACTCATTGGCCACGGGTGGTGGTATGGGAACTAAGTCGTCATCTTTTTTGCATGCATGCAAGATCAATGCAAATCCTGCTATTAAGAGGCAGGATATTTTTGTGATTTTCATTGTTCTGATTTTTTGTGATTTTGTATGTTCAGGGGTATGCTTAGCCTGAACATAAGGTTAGTGCCTGTGCTGTTGGTATAATAACGCAATCTGTCAAGATACTCTCTGTAAGATGCATTGAACAAGTTGCGCACCTCCAAACCGACGCGCACAGGCTGTGCGCCGATATGGAAGTTAATTCCTGATTCCAGTCCGACCAGCATGTATGCTCCCGGCGGTGGTATAAAATCGCTGAGCGGATCGGCTCTCCATTGTTTATTCACTCTGCTCAGTCTGATAGCGAAGGTCTTCTCATGCAGGCTACCTTTGTCACGACTGAGGTGCAGGGCCACCTCACTGCGGTCGGCGGGCATCAGAGGCAGAAAGTATCCCTGCCTGGTAAAGGCTCTCAACAGTGAACCATTCATCTCTACACTTAGGAAGGGAAATACCTCGTAAAAAAATCCTGCCGTTGCGCCGTAATGCCTTGCCTCTGTTTGCCGGTAGGCGAAAGAAGGAAAAGCACCTCTGATGGTGAGTACGGGTGGCAGTTCAGGATTTAAAAAAATCATATTATCAAAAAAGTTATAATATGCTTCTCCCGAAAAGCGCATCCTGCTCCCCTTCCAGTCCAGATTCAGAGAATTCCCTAAAACGGCTTCGGGGCTTAACCCGGCATCGCCGCGCTCGTAGCTGGCCGTGCCATGGTGTATACCATTTGAGAACATTTCCGACACATGAGGTGGCCTCCAGGAATAGCCCGATTGGAAGCTGAGACTAAGTGCATCACTGAGCTGACGGCTGAAGCTGAGGTTCCCGCTAAATCCTCTATAGAGAAACAAGGGCTGCATGAGGTTCTGGCCCTCCCACATAAAAATCTGCTGTGAGGTTTGGTCGTATCGCAGGCCGGCTTCGAGCTCGTTTCTGCCATCGGGTGATCTCCATTTCTCTATCAGAAAAAGGCCTGCATTCCACTTCCTGAAATTAGGAATAAAGAACCGTCCTTCATAGGTGTTGAACTGAAACATGCCATTCATGCCCACACTTCCGGTGATGGATTTTCCCAATCGATGCTCCTGCAGGAGCTCCATGGTATGTGTAGTAATCTCGAATTGTAAAGAGGGCAGATTCAGTCCTGCCAAAGAGTCGTTAAGCGGTATATGCTTGTCGTATTCTTTACGCATATTGTACTGCCGCCCGTAAGTGAGCAGCCACTTCCCCGTATTAGGGCTGTGCCACCAGGCCTTGGCCCGGGCGAGTTCGTGTACGATCTCTTGTCGTGGACGGGCTATGTCATAGCGAAATACATCTGCTACCAGAGGAGTATCGGATTCGAAAGCTCTTTTCAAATCGCCAAGGTTTCCGATATGTGCGCCCGAAAATATGCCGACTCGAGCATTGAACTGGCTGTAAAAAACCTCAATACCTCTTGCTTTAGTGCCATAGGATGCCAGCCAGGAGAAGTTCCTCTCTTCTGTGCCGGTGTTGGCCAAAATATATCCCGGCGCATGAACATTTCCTGCCTTCTTCAGAGTTCCCTGTGCACGCAGAGCAAGCTGAGGCAAACGATGCAGACGCGTCTGAATCATGGCCGAAGCGCTACCCATACGTCCGTTGCTTGCTCCGGCAAGATTGAGCAGTCCGTCGGTTCCACAGGAATCGCGCAGAGGCAGCGGGTCAGCGATAATTACACCGCCAATGGCATCGGATCCGTAACGGGTGGCACCGGCTCCTTTGATGACCGTAAGCGCCCCTGCTGTCATAGGATCAATTTCAGGGGCATGTTCATTTCCCCATTGCTGTGCTTCCTGTCTGATGCCATGATTGAAAATCAGGATGCGGTTACCCTGCATGCCACGTATCATGGGCTTCACAATAGTGCTGCCGGTCTGAAGAGTCTGCACCCCCTGTACATCACGAAGCATCTCAGCGAGGGAATAACCATGACTCATCTCAATGCTTTTGCGGTCAATGGCAGAGCGCTCCGACATCATACGGTCGGTGAGACGCACTCCACTCACCAGAGCAGTGCTGAGTTCATTCACATGATGTTCCGGCTTAAGATCAAGCACGGTACTCTTGTTGAGTTTAATTACAGCATGAACGGGCTCGCAACCGAGATGGGTGCATTCGATGTGATAGAGTCCGGCGCACAAACCTTCGATGCGGTAACGGCCCGAAGAATCGGATACCACACTGATGTTAAGCTCCGTAATGCTGACCACAGCGTAGGGCAAAGGAGCAGCATCATGCGCATCCGCCACCAAACCGGAAAGGGTAAAGGAGCAAGACTGTGCAGAGAGGTTAAAATAATGAAGAAGAAAGCTCAGGAATAATCCTGCTCTCATGAGATTAAGATTTAAGAATAAACCGGTCTTGACCGGAATCAGGAAAAACGATCAGGCCAGAATCTCTGGCGGGCCTTTATTTCCGGAGCGGGGAAGAAATCC
>JBEGML010000357.1:0-7455 GCA_041183145.1 Bacteroidota bacterium
GTGCAAAATGCCATGCGCTTATTCGTGGCAAATATGCCCCCGACAGGGAAGATGTTGACGCAGTGGCTCAGGGTGTTTTACGTCATCGTATTGTAAGAAATTACAAGGCCGAAGCAGATGGATATTCCGTAGAGTCAATTATCGAAAAGCTCGTCAGCGAGGCTTAATTTTATCTGTAAATATCCTGCCGTTCGGTAGCAGAATAACCTTTAGCCCAAACAGAAAAAAAACGTTTTGGAGGTTTTTCTTTTGAGGTGTAAAGAGAAGCTATTTGTCTTGGCCACCATCCTCGTAATTCCGCACAGGTTCTTAAATCGGTATGCTCCTTTTGTGGCAGAATGAGTGATAGACGTCCTTCCCGGTTAAGCAATTTTTCTGCAACGTTCAGGATGTCTTCCAACCTAAGGCTAACCTGAATTCTTGCCTTATGCCTCGCCTGGCTTGATGCAGGCGGAGAATCCTTGTACCAAGGCGGATTGCTTATGATGTGGTCGAAAGACCCCTGGTATTCTGATGCAAAATTCAGCACATCATCCTGAACTAGCTGAAGAAGATGATTGAAGGCTGAGTTCTTAAAATTTTCTCGGGCGGTGCTGGCTGCACCAAGATCAATCTCAACAGCGCAAACACTCCCGGCTCCTTTATGTGCGCATATCATGGCCAATATGCCGCAGCCGGTTCCAATATCTAGCACTCTGCTACCGGGTTTTATTTCAAGCCAGTCAGCGAATGAAATGGTATCGGCACTTATTCGCATGCCACAGTTTCGCTGACTCAACTGCATGCCATAAATTTCGAATAAGCTGTTTTCGCTTATCATGAATCCAGGGCCTGACAAATAGCTTGCTCAATGGCCTCTGTATGGTAAAGTTCTGCGTCGGCAGTAAAGGTTCGACCGGTTACCAATTCGAATAATTCAATATATCGCTCAGAAATGGAACTCACAATTTTCGGAGTCATCTCGGGAATTTTTTGTCCTTCCTTGCCCTGAAAACCCTCACTCATCAGCCATTCTCTCACAAACTCTTTTGACAGTTGTTTTTGATTCTCTCCACGCTGCAATCTCTCTTCATAACCTTCCGCATAAAAGAAGCGTGAAGAATCAGGAGTATGTATCTCATCCATTAAAAACAGCTCTCCATCAAGTAAACCAAATTCATATTTTGTGTCAACAAGTATGAGTCCCTGTTCTGCTGCCATTACTGTTCCTCTCTCAAAAAGCCGTAGGGCAGCTTCTTCCATTTTTTTGTAAACGCTCTCAGAAACAATCTTGCGGGATATTATTTCTTCACGTGAGATATCTTCATCGTGGCCTTCGTCGGCTTTGGTAGTTGGGGTTATGATAGGCTGCCCGAATGACTGGTTGCTCAGCATTCCATCAGGCATCTTAACTCCGCACAATATTCTTTTACCCGCCGCATATTCTCTGGCTGCATGTCCGGCAAGGTAGCCACGCACCACCATCTCCACTTTGAGAGGTTTGCAACATTGCCCAATTGAAACCATCGGGTGAGGGGTTTCCTGAAGCCAGTTTGGAATAATGTCTCTGCTTGTATTCAGGAATCCTGCTGCAATTTGATTTAGAACCTGTCCCTTGTATGGAATGCCTTCAGGTAATACCACATCAAATGCGGAAATTCTGTCTGTGGCCACCATCACCATCCTGCCATCTTTCAGGTAGTAAACGTCTCTAACTTTGCCACGGTAAAACTTTTTACAGCTCTTTAATTTAAAGTTCGTTGCGGTGATTGCTGAATTCATTTTTGAGGTTTTTATATTGAAAATGAGCCGCTGTAAACGCACACGGCAGGACCATTTAACACCGGGCTATCTGCACCGCTCATAGAAGAAGGCAGTTCTACCGATAACATCCCGCCCGGGGTTTTGATAGAAACCATTTTAACTGGTGTCGTTAGTGTGGCGGCGTGAACAAGTGCAACAGCTGTTACACCTGTACCGCAGCTAAGTGTTTCGGCCTCAACTCCTCGCTCATAGGTTCTGACAAATAGAGAGCCATCATCGCATACCTGATAAAAGTTAACGTTCAGTCCGTCGGGTCTGAACTCCGGCGCATAACGAAGCAGGGAGCCCTGGTTTTCGACATCTGTCTCGAGAACATTCTCAACCCTGATCACCAGATGAGGAGAGCCGGTATTCAATAACATCCCTTCAGGATGAAATTTGATTTCAGATCCTTTTTTCATCATCACTGAAATCCTGCCATCGCTGTTGATTTTTCCTTCATGAATACCATCATAGGCCTTAAAGCTTACATAGGTGTTTTTGGGAATATCCATCAACTCTGAGGCAAATGCAAGCAGACAGCGCGAACCGTTTCCGCAAAAGCTGCCCGCCCTTCCGTCAGCATTGAAATATTCCATACTGAATAAGACCTGCTCATTTTTTTCTGCATTACCAAGCAATAGAATACCATCTGCACCAATACCAAAACGGCGGTGGCAAAGTTGAGCTCTTTGTGTAACCGACAATTGATTCCAAATTCCACTGCGGTTGTCACCTACAATAAAATCATTTCCGGTACCGTGGTATTTATGGAAGTTGAAAATCAAGATTTGCCTGCAATTGCGCTTAGTGCTGCGTTGTTGTCTGTTTTGATGAATGGCGAAAACTCGTTGGAATACTCAAGTTTAAAAACGCCATCGCCCGTTTTCAGAAAAAAGTCGCCATTGAACAGGTAAGCCTTGATTGGAGCATCAGGATCTATACCGAAAAGGATGAACCTGTTTTTACCAATTCTGTACCCTTTGTAGTTTACCGGGCTAGACCAATATTCTACAATCCAGGATACCTTTAATTCAGAGATTTTCTTCTCAGGCTTGATTTCTGCAGTTTCAGCAAGTAGCGAATCATTACTGAAATTGTTGTTATCGTTTTTAAAATCAAGATTGATAATTTCGATGGTACCGCTCGAGATCATCTCATCTCTTTGCAGAACTACAATTTCCTCCTCAGATTGAAATAATTCAGAGGAGTCAGCTGATAATGAATCCAAGGCCAAAGAATTTGTCTGGTTCTTCACGCTCTGATTTTCTTCAGCAGATGGACTGTTGTTGTTCTGGAAATTTTCGATGTTCTCAGTTTTTTTAATGGTTGCCTCGTTTTTCTTCATCAGGCCGAATACTTTCTCCACGATATCAGGTACAATGTCAATAGAAATCATATTCTTAAGTTCCTTGTCTTTAACAAAGTAAACAACGGCACCACCGCCGATAAGACCCAGAGAAAGTCCGAACAGGAAAACAAGCAAAGGAAAATTCTTCTCTCTCATTTATGCTGCGAAATTAGCAAATGCTTGCTTAACAATAATTAACGGCCAAGTTTTCACTATTTTGGGATTGAGCGCGTTTTAAGGAAGAAATCTGCATCAAATTTGCAGAAGTAATAGAAAAGAAGATAATGAAAAAGAACTTTCTAATGGTTTGTATCGCGCTTATGTCCGGATTAGGAGGCGCTGCTGTTTATCAGAACCTTTTTCAATCCGGAGGCAATTCACCGGAGCAGTTAATCAGCCGGACACCGGCAAGACAAGTTAACCTCAGCACAGATGGTGCCCCGATGCCTGCATTTGAGGCCGCTGCCGAAATGACAGTGCATTCAGTGGTACATATCAAAACATATGGCTCTGAGGATAGCTTCAATAATATGTTTGACCCCTGGCAGCAGTTTTTCTTTGGTAACCCGGGCAATCGGCAGAGAGAGCAAAACCCTCTGATGGGAACCGGTTCCGGGGTTATCATTTCGGAGAACGGATATATTGCAACCAACAACCATGTGGTGGCAAGGGCTGAAAAAATTGAAGTTATTTTGAATGATCGCCGCACTTATACTGCGGAGCTGGTGGGTACGGATCCGACAACTGACCTTGCGCTACTGAAGATAGAGGAAAAGGCTCTTCCTTACGTTGTGTACGGAAATTCAGATGAGGTGAAAGTGGGGCAGTGGGTGCTTGCAGTTGGTAATCCGTTCAACCTTACCTCAACGGTAACTGCAGGAATAGTTAGTGCCAAGGGAAGGAATATTAATTTGCTGGAGGGAGATCCTTCCAAGGGTATGTACCCTATTGAGTCCTTCATTCAGACCGATGCTGCTGTAAATCCGGGAAACAGCGGAGGGGCGTTGGTCAGTACCAACGGAAAGCTTGTTGGAATTAACTCAGCAATTGCCTCAAATACAGGTTCATATTCAGGTTACAGTTTCGCCATACCGGTTAATATTGTAAAGAAAGTGATGAAAGATTTGTTGGAGTTCGGGACTGTTCAACGAGGCTTTATCGGAGTCAGTATTCGAGATATTGACAATAAGCTTGCCGAGGAGAAGGGAATAAAGGAGTTTAAAGGGGTTTATGTGGCGGGAATTTCAGAAGGAGGGGCGGCCGAAGACGCAGGGCTAAAAGAGGGAGATATTATTTTGAAAGTGGGAAATGAGGATGTGAACACCTCACCTGAGTTGCAGGAACAGGTTGGTAAATATCGTCCGGGCGATAAGGTTGAACTTGCCATTGTCAGGAATGGCAAAGCGCTGACGCTTCCGCTTGTTCTGAAAAACCGAAGGAACACCACAAGTCTCATTAAACGCGAAAAGGAGGGGAAGGGCAGCCTGGCCCTGCTTGGAGCGGTGTTCAGTAAGGTGAGTGATGAGGAAAAATCAATGTTGAGAATTCGTAATGGACTAAAAATCAAGTCACTTAGCGATGGAAAATTAAAAAGTTCAGGCGTGAAGGAGGGTTTTATCATAACCTCAGTTGACAAAAAGCCTGTGGATGAAGTTAGTGATCTCGAATTTCTGAACGATAAAAAGGGAGGAGTTTTGATTGAGGGCGTTTATCCAAATGGTTTCAGGGCTTATTATGGTTTTGGTTTGTGAAAAAATTATTAACAGACTGAAACTTTTGGTAACTCCATTCGTATAAGAGCATGATTTCTTAAGGACGATTTAAGAAATTCTGAAACATCTAAATTTTTTTCACCCAACACACAATTGAATGAGACAGCTCAAGATTACCAAATCCATCACGAACAGAGAAAGCGCATCGTTAGATAAATATCTGCAAGAAATAGGCCGGGAAGAACTAATTACAGCGGAAGAAGAGGTTAATTTAGCGAAACGTATCAGGGAAGGAGATCAGGTTGCTCTTGAGAAGTTGACAAAGGCGAACCTCAGATTTGTGGTTTCGGTTGCAAAGCAGTACCAAAATCAAGGTCTTTCCCTGCCGGATCTAATTAATGAAGGTAATCTGGGTTTGATAAAGGCCGCACGTCGTTTCGATGAAACCCGCGGTTTCAAGTTTATTTCATACGCTGTATGGTGGATTCGTCAATCTATTCTTCAGGCTTTGGCAGAGCAAGCCAGAATTGTACGTTTACCACTGAACCAGGTAGGTTCGCTGAACAAGATCAACAAGGCATTTTCCAAGCTTGAGCAGGAGTTCGAGAGAACACCTTCGGCAGAAGAGCTTGCCAAGGTTCTTGAAATTGCCGAGGACAAGGTTTCAGATACCATGCGTGTTTCAGGCCGACATGTTTCTATGGATGCACCATTTGTGCAAGGAGAGGAGAACACTCTTCTGGATGTTCTCGTGAACAATGATTCTCCAAGAGCAGATACCAGCCTTATAAACGAGTCGCTTCAGAAAGAAATTGAGCGCTCACTGAGTACGCTTACCGACAGAGAGCGTGATGTGATAAAGCTTTTCTACGGAATCGGTTACAACCATGAATATACGCTTGAGGAAATTGGAGACAAATTCGATCTCACTAGGGAGCGAGTAAGACAAATCAAGGAAAAAGCTATCAAGAGGCTAAAACACAGTAGTCGCAGCCGTTTGCTTAAGGCATACCTGGGTTAACCGAGTGTCATTGATACACTCTGAAAAAGGGCGCAAGGCCTGAAACTGTAAGGGTTTCAGTTCTTGCGCCCTAGTTTTTTTATTTTAATTTTGCGCCCCGATAACCCCTAAATAACCCCTTATGAGTAATGCACTGACCAGAAATGATTACGAGGTTCAGCTCGAAGACTGGATCAAAGATGAAAAAGCAGCAGTTGAACTAATCCATGTGATAGGCCATTTATGGTTTGATAAATCTGTTGAGTTGATTATTTTTCGTAATCAATTGGTTGACCGAAGCGCGAGCGAGATTCTTAATCTGCATCTTTATGCGCACAACATTGTAAAACAGCCAATTAACGTTCAGGACACTTTAAAGCTTGCCAGAGCAATTGAGGCAATTGAGAAGATTGCCCCTGCGCGGATCGATATTGGCCGACTGGGTGCAGAATGGTTGCAGGAAAAAAATACCGGAATTACTGTAACCGACTTTGTTCGCAAGAAACTTGCAGATTTCATTGGTCATACAGGAGCTGCTCTTTCCCCCAAAGATGTGGTTCTTTACGGATTCGGAAGGATTGGTCGTTTGGCCGCCAGAGAATTGATTTCTCAGGCAGGTAAGGGAGAGCAATTAAGGCTTCGGGCTATAGTAACCCGCGGGGGGTCAGATGAGGATTTGACCAAAAGAGCCGAGTTGCTTAGGGTGGATTCCGTTCATGGTCCTTTTCCCGGAACTGTAGTTGAGGATTTCGATAATAAGTGTCTGATTGTCAATGGACATCGTATTCATATGATATCTGCAAATCAACCTGAAGATGTTGATTATACACAGTATGGGATTCAGGATGCCTTGTTGATTGACAACACCGGAGTTTCACGAGACAGAGAAGGATTATCGAAGCATTTGAAAGCCAAGGGAATTTCGAAGGTTCTATTAACCGCGCCAGGCAAAGGTGATATTCCTAACATTGTTTACGGAGTCAATAATGGAACTTATGCTGAACAGGAGACCATATTCTCGGCAGCGAGTTGCACCACGAATGCTATTGTTCCGGTTCTCAAGGTAATTGATGAGAAACTGAATATTGAGCGCGGTCACATTGAAACCATACATTCTTACACCAACGACCAGAACCTGCTCGATAACTACCACAAAAAATACCGTCGTGGTCGTTCAGCGGCCCTAAACCTTGTTATCACCGAGACTGGTGCCGATAAAGCAGTGGCCAAAGTTTTACCTCAGCTTGGCGGAAAGTTAACCGGGAATGCCGTGAGGGTTCCGACCCCTGATGTTTCCCTGGCTATTTTGAGTCTTACTGTTAACCATGCGACAGACAAAGACAGCGTAAATGCTGTTTTGAAAGACGCAGCGCTGAATGGAGATCTCGTAGAACAGATTCAGTATTCTTTCAGTAATGAACTTGTTTCCACAGACCTTGTGGGCAACCCTTGTGCTTCAATTGTTGACAGTCCGGCAACTATCGTTTCAAAGGATGGTAAAAATGTTGTATTGTATGTTTGGTACGATAACGAATATGGTTATACTCGTCAGGTAATCCGTTTAAGCAAAGAGCTGGCCGGAGTTATCAGGCTCCGATACTATTGAAAAA
>JBEGML010000358.1:0-2864 GCA_041183145.1 Bacteroidota bacterium
GCATTGTAATAATGCTCAAGTGCTTTGTCTACTTGGGTAAGGGATTTGTAAATATTTCCTATTGAACGGAGGGTTGTCGCTATAGCATGCTTATTGTCCAGCTCAAAAAACAGAACAAAAGCCTTTTGCAGATCAGACAAGCCAATCTGGTACTGAGAGAGCATACTGTAGGCGGCACCTGAGCAGCGAAAACTATAGGCTATGCCGCTCTTATAACCTAAATTTACGGATTCCTCTCTAACCTTTAGAGCCAGAGAAAGGGCTTTGTTTGGGAAAGAATGTCTTATACTCCATGCGTACTTATTGGAAATGTCAATCCTTTCTTCACGGGAATGTATCCCCTCAAGCTGATCCTCCAATGATTTCCCGATCAAAATTTCCAAATCTGCTTTCTTTTGAAGCACCAAAATAAAGGTTTTTTTCCTCAGCCCACATTTTCCGGCAAAGAAAATCCAATAACCAATATATCATCTATCTGATCCAGGTCGCCCTTCCAGTTTCGGTGAATTTCTTCCAGCTTCCTATCCAGAGTGCGAATGTGCTGACTGTTCAGGTCAATCAGGGTTTGCTGCAGTTTTTTCACCATAAATTTCTTACCCTGAGGCCCACCGAACTGGTCAGCATAACCATCGGTAAAAATATAGAGGCGATCACCGGAATCGACTCTGACAGCTTTTGTGCTGAATTGTTTTTCCATGGTATTCTGAAAACCGCCTATGCCCAATTTATCGGGCCTGATTTCAATAAAGCTATTGTCTTTTTTGATTATCCACAGGGGGCGGTTGGCTCCGGAGAATAGAATTTCTCTTGTCAGGATGTTTATCCGTATGAGAGCCAAATCCATTCCATCACGGGAAGAGTGCTCTTCATTGTTTTGCTTGAGTGCCCGCCTAACTCCTTCATTAAGGCTCTGAAGAATCAAAGAAGGCTCAAGAATTGCTTTTTCATTTACAATCTCATTGAGCAGGGTATTGCCAATCATGCTCATGAAGGCCCCGGGAACACCATGCCCGGTGCAATCCACCGCAGCGAGGAAAATATATTGATGGCTTTTTTGATATTTTCCGGAGAACCAAAAGAAATCTCCACTTACAATATCACGAGGCAAAAAAAGTATGCAAGTGTCAGGTAATGCTGATTTTATTTCCTCCCTAAGAGGCAGAATGGCCTGCTGTATGCGTTGGGCATAGTTTATACTATCGGTAATGTCTTTGTTGCGGAGCTCAACAAGCTGCTTTTGCTTTTCTATTTCTTCCTTTTGTCTAACCACTTCAAAAGTCCGGGATTTTACCTTTTGCTCAAGAAGCTTTTTTGTTTTCGTCAGGCGATATACACTCATGCGCACTATCCCTAATGTCAGCAGCACCGTGCTTATCAAATAGCCCACGTATGCCCATCCTGTGCGGTACCAAGGCGGAAGTATGGTAAAGGCGTAACGTAACAGAAGGCTCTCGCGCCCTACTATATTCAAGGCTTTTATCTCAAATACATAATCACCCTCGGGAAGATTGGTGAAGGAACGACGATTTTCTGTTGTCCATGCTGTAAAGGTAGAATCAAAGCCTACCAGTCTGCAAGAGTACTTCGTTAGCTCAGGGGAGGAAAAGAACAATGCCGAATAACTGAACGAAATGGCATTTTTACGGTAAGCAATTTCAGGAACAGGAATTTGACGGTCTCCGGTAAAGTTCATTATCAGGGTGTCTCTTCCGTTTAACACCACCTCCTGAATCAGAGCAGGATATTCCTGATTGGGAAAGCGATGTCGGGGATTGAAAAAATAAAGACCATCTGAGGTGCCAAAGAGTATATTGCCTTTGCCATCAGTGGCAATATCCTGAACAACTTTAGATTTCAAAATGGAAAACAGCCCTGAGACAAGACCAATTTCAGGATAATCAAGAGGCAAATAGCCCAAAAGGTTGTTACCGGGATTATTCTGCCAGATCCAAAGCCGATTGTTCTCACTAAATATGCGGAATACCTCTCCGTCATGCAGTGATTTACTCAATATGCCGGGCAGATAAGGAACCAAGGCATCTTTCTCAGGTTGATAGGTATAAATCTCTCCATGCCCGCCCACAAGGAGCTTTCCGGAAACGAAAAAAGGCTGAATGGAAAAAGAGGTTGGGAATGAAGATTTGGGTTTATACACCTTGCCTTCTGCCGTCTTGCCCTTTTCAGCAAAGGCCTGAAGGTTCTTTTTACTGATTCTCTTGATTAAAGTATCAGCCGCTGAATACCATAAGTCTCCCCTCTCGTCAAAGGCCAGCCTTCGAATCTGAACCTCTTCCTCATTTACATAACCGGCATCCTGCCATAAGCCTTCTTTGAACTTGAGCATCGCCAAACCATCAAAACAGCCAATCATAAGCAAACTGCTGTCCCAAGGCGCAACAGCCAGTGAATAGGCCCTGTAATCTGCTGTACGCTTGACCGCATTATTTCCGATGCTGAATATTCCATCTATGCCACTGGCAAGGAGCAAGTCATCACGAAACTTTAGCAACTGAAAAACCTGATTTTTGATTCCCGGAATTTCTGTAAAGCCACCCTTATCACCTTCTTGAACACTTTTAGACAAACATTCTGAGGTTGCTATGTACAGAGACTTATCGAAATTAGCAATAGACTGAACAGAGGCACTCAGACCTGAACCACCCGAAAAAAATCGCAAAGGAAATGAATGATCTATGCGTGTTATGCCACTTTCCAGAGCCAGCCAAATGCCATTTTGTGCATCCAGAAAAATATCTTTGATACTCTGATTTTTCAGGCCATTGTCGATGTTAAAGACTTCCTGAATTTCCCCGGAAGCATTGAGCAAAAATAAGCCCTCTGATAGTGAACCATAAGCATACAGT
>JBEGML010000359.1:0-5324 GCA_041183145.1 Bacteroidota bacterium
ACTCTTATGGGCATGAGCCTGAGTTTTATTTTTCTTCTTTTTTCCTTTTCCTCTATCTTCATGTGCCTGGCTATCGCAGCAGGTATGTTCGGAACGATGGCAATTGCAGGCTACTTCACCAAAACTGATCTTACCGGTTTCGGATCAATTCTGAGGATGGCATTATTTGGAATAATAATCGCCTCCTTGGTTAATCTTTTTTTGGAAAACGATTCTCTCTATTGGATGATAAGCTATGTTGGAGTTGCTGTTTTTACAGGACTTACAGCTTACGATGTTCAGAAAATTAAGGCGATTGGTCAGAATTTAAATGATCCCGGAGCCATGGCAAAATACTCTTTGCTTGGAGCTTTGACCCTCTATCTGGATTTTGTCAATCTGTTTATGATGCTTCTTCGTATTTTCGGAGACAGAAAGTAATTTTTCATGAAGGCTTATATTTTCCCAGGGCAAGGTGCCCAATTTCCGGGAATGGCGCGCAACCTCTATGATAGCCATCCTCATGTAAAAGCCCTTTTTCAGCAGGCTAACCAGATTCTTGGGTTTGATATCAGTAAAATCATGTTTGATGGAACTGAAGAGGAATTGCGTCAGACTAATGTTACGCAACCTGCCATCTTTATTCACTCATGTGCTGTAGTTAATTCCCTCGGTGAAGACTTCTCTCCCTCTATGGTAGCCGGTCATTCTTTGGGTGAGTTTTCTGCTCTGGTAGCAAATGGCACCCTGTCTTTTGAAGATGGATTAAAACTTGTCGCAGCAAGATCCTCAGCTATGCAGCTTGCCTGTGAGGCTGTTCCGGGAACAATGGCTGCCGTTCTAGGCCTCGAAGATCAAAAAGTTGAGGAAATCTGCTTCGGCATCAAGGGTGTAGTTGTACCTGCTAATTATAATTGCCCCGGCCAGCTTGTTATCTCAGGATCAGTTCCTGCGGTTACTGAGGCTTGTGAATCACTCAAGGCAGCAGGCGCCAAACGTGCTATGATACTCTCCGTGGGTGGAGCCTTTCATTCTCCTCTCATGGAGCCCGCGAGGGTCGATCTTGAAAAGGCAATTGCTTCGACTAGTTTTATGGAACCTCGTTGTCCTGTCTATCAAAACGTGAATGCTTTACCGAGTGTCAATCCTGAGCAGATTAAGAAAAATCTTATTGCACAGCTAACTGGTGCCGTTAGATGGACACAAACCATTCGAAATATGATGACCGATGGATGCTCCACTTTTTATGAGGCAGGTCCTGGCAAAGTTCTTCAGGGTCTGGTGAAGAAAATTAATCCAGAAGCTACAGTACAGAGCGCCTAGTCAGTTGTTTGCATTCAGGCGGCTTTTGACACTGGTGATGTTCTGATTAAGTTCATCTGCTTCAACAAATCCATCTCTCAGTCTGATGATCCTGTGCGCATGCCTGGCAATGTCTTCCTCGTGGGTTACAATGATTATGGTGTTCCCATTTTGATGAATTTCCTCAAATAAGCCCATTATTTCCACAGAGGTTCTTGTATCGAGATTGCCTGTAGGTTCATCAGCAAGAATGATGGATGGGTCATTAACTAGTGCTCGGGCTATAGCAACCCTTTGTCTCTGTCCTCCCGAAAGTTCGTTGGGTTTGTGTTTAACTCTGTTTTCCAGACCTACATCCGCTAGTGCTTTGCTGGCTCTTGATATCCGCTCCTGACTTGAATAACCGGCATAAATTAATGGTAGAATAACATTCTCAAGTGCAGTGCTCTTAGGCAATAAATTAAAAGTTTGAAAAATAAATCCGATTTCCTTGTTTCTTGTAGCGGCAAGATCATTGTCACTCATTTTACTTACGTCTGTTCCATTCAGAACATAGCTGCCAGCGCTGGGGGTGTCAAGACACCCAAGGATATTCATTAACGTTGATTTCCCTGAGCCGGAAGGTCCCATAAGGGCCACATACTCATTTTTTCGAATTTCAAGGTTTATTTCGTTCAGGGCATTTACGGTTTCTGACCCAATCTCAAAAAATCTCCTGATCCCCCTTAGAGAAATTATTACCTCGTGTGCTGACATTAAGCTGAATTTATTTGTGTTTTACTGACCGTAAAGTTAAAATTTAAGACTGGAAAATTCCGATCAGTTTTAAAGGACCTTTTGCAATTCACCCAACTCAATCTAAAATTCAATCAATCATCTTCGTGGATGAATTGCTCATACCTTCATTATATATTGAATAGAAAAAATAAAACAATATGACACTCTGACATATTGGTGATTGCTGCTTAGGTCAAATTTTCATAAAAATTCTCATATTTTCTTATTGTTCTGCCTAATTAAGCCTTTAGAGCTACGTGGCACGGATTTCGTCAGTCCGCTTCCAAACAAAATTGTCAAACACAAAAAAAATGGTTATGTCGACCGTGAAAGTCAAGCCTATCGCAGACAGAGTGCTGGTTCTACCGGCCCCTGCAGAAGAAAAAACAACCGGAGGTATCATTATTCCGGACACTGCCAAAGAAAAACCTCAAAGAGGCAAGGTGGTTGCCGTTGGTAACGGTAAGAAGGATGAACCCATGACAGTAAAAGTCGGAGACACAGTTCTCTATGGAAAGTATTCAGGAACGGAACTTTCTATCGAGGGCAAAGACTATCTTATGATGCGCGAAGCCGACATTTTTGCAATAATCTAATTCAAATCAAAAAACAAAAAACATGGCAAAAGAAATTCGCTTCAACCTCGAAGCACGCGATTCTCTAAAGAAAGGAGTTGATGCATTGGCTAATGCAGTTAAAGTGACTCTCGGCCCTAAAGGACGTAATGTTATCATCGATAAAAAATTCGGAGCTCCATCTATTACTAAAGATGGCGTTAGTGTAGCAAAAGAAATTGAGCTTCAAGATCCGATTGAAAACATGGGGGCCCAGCTGCTTAAAGAAGTTGCATCAAAAACTGCTGATCAGGCTGGTGATGGTACCACAACTGCTACGGTTCTTGCACAGGCAATTATTACCACAGGCCTGAAAAATGTTGCCGCAGGAGCAAATCCAATGGACTTAAAAAGAGGAATAGACAAAGCGGTTCATTCAGTTGTAGAACACCTTAAAAAGCAAAGTAAAAAAGTAGGTGAAGACAACGAGAAAATCGAGCAAGTAGCAACCATTTCTTCAAATAACGATCACAGCATTGGCAAACTAATCGCTGAAGCTATGAAAAAGGTTAAGAAGGAAGGGGTTATCACTGTGGAAGAAGCAAAAGGAACAGAAACTACAGTTGAAGTAGTCGAAGGTATGCAGTTTGATCGTGGGTACATATCAGCCTACTTCGTGACTAACGCCGATAAAATGGAGTCTGTCCTGGAGAATCCCTACATCCTGATTTACGATAAGAAAATCAGCAACATGAAGGAACTGCTCCCTATCCTTGAGAAGACAGTCCAAACAGGTAAGCCCCTGCTTATCATCGCAGAAGATGTCGATGGTGAGGCGCTTTCTACACTCGTTGTAAATAAAATTCGTGGTGCCTTAAAGGTTTGCGCGGTTAAAGCTCCGGGATTTGGGGATCGTAGAAAGGCTATGCTTGAAGATATTGCCATTTTGACTGGCGGAACTCTCATTTCCGAAGAAAGAGGATTTAAACTTGAAAACGCTGACCTTTCATACCTTGGAAAAGCTGAAAAAATAAGTGTGGACAAAGACAATACTACAATCGTTGGCGGTGCGGGCAAAAAAGCAGAAATAACAGCCCGTGTAGGTCAGATTAAGGCTCAGATGGAGGCCACCACCTCTGATTATGACAAAGAGAAACTCCAGGAGCGTCTCGCAAAACTCGCAGGCGGGGTTGCCGTTCTCTATGTTGGAGCAGCAACTGAGGTTGAAATGAAGGAAAAGAAAGACAGAGTAGATGATGCCCTTCACGCTACCAGAGCTGCTGTTGAGGAAGGAATTGTTGCCGGAGGAGGTGTTGCATACATACGTGCAATTGATGCGCTTGAAAAAATTAAAGGTGACAATGATGATGAGAATACCGGAATTCACATCATCAAAAGAGCAATTGAAGAGCCGCTTCGTCAGATTGTCGCCAACGCCGGTGGAGAAGGTTCTGTAATTATTCAGAAGGTGAAAGAAGGCAAAAGCGATTTCGGATATAATGCGCGAACTGACAAGTTCGAAAATATGATGGCTGCAGGGGTTATTGACCCAACTAAGGTGACAAGAGTTGCTTTGGAAAACGCTGCCTCTATTGCTTCAATGTTCCTTACCACCGAGTGTGTCTTGAGCGAGATTAAGGAAGAGACCCCTGCTGCCGGTATGAACCCCGGAATGGGAGGTATGGGTGGAATGATGTAATATTGATTCCGTCATTTTCGAAAGAGGGGCTATTTAGCCCCTCTTTTTTTGTACCCAACTGAATATCAACAAAGAATTTTAGTATTAGAAAAAAAATATTACCTTCGCAACCCCCAAAAAAATGCGTTGGGGGTAAAATCTTATCACCATGACAAAATCTGATCTGGTCAACGAAATTTCGGAAAAAACAGGCATAGAAAAGGTGCTTGTTCAAACAACCGTTGAGGCTTTTATGAAAAGCGTTAAAAATACGCTCGGTAAAGGTGAAAATGTTTATCTGCGAGGTTTCGGTTCATTCGCGGTGAAAAAAAGAGCCGAAAAAACCGGCAGGAATATTTCCAGAAATACCACAATTATTATCCCGGCGCATTTCGTTCCCTCCTTCAAACCTGCCAAGACTTTCGTTGAAAAAGTTAAGAAGAACGTTAAGGTAAGCGAATAACTTGATGTCTTCTCTCAATACCAAAATTTTTCTTGTCATAGGGGCCGTGCTCCTTGGTGTTGGGTTATGGCTGGCTGATAAAAAAGGTCCGGCTAAGGAGCCTGAAAAAACTGCAATAGGTACTAAATCTACTCGGGGATCTAAAAAAATGGATTGGATCCTTTTTGCTGATTCTGTTATTGCTTCATCTAAAACTCTTTCGGCAAGCCCGGAATTCGTCAGAATTTATAAACAGATAAAAACTGGAAAAGCCTCGGTTGAAAATTTTGATACTGTCTCTTCAGTTCTCCTCAGAAATAAATATCCTCTAGCAGCAGCAGTTATTTATCGGATGAAGGCCGAGTTAACTAAATCTGCAGCTGATTGGGCACTGGCGGCTGAGTTTTTTTACAAAGCCGCACATATTTCCAACGATAGCTTTTCTTCATCCGCAATGCGCGAATGTGTCTACGGTTTTAGAAAAGCCACAGAACTTGATAACACCAACTTGAAATACAAAACACAATTAGGATCGTCAATAGTCGAAAGTACCGAAAACCCCATGGAGGGTATAACGATTTTGCGTGAGGTG
>JBEGML010000360.1:0-5237 GCA_041183145.1 Bacteroidota bacterium
CAGCATCAGAATGTGGATATACCCCTCAGTACGCAGAACTTGAACAATTGTACAACAAATACAAATCCTCCGGTTTCGAAATAATAGGATTCCCCTCCAATGACTTCGGTGGACAAGAACCTGGAACCAATCAGGAAATAAAGACTTTCTGCAAAAAAAATTATAATGTCACTTTCACCATGATGGAAAAAATAACCGTAAAAGGAAGTAGCATTCACCCTGTTTATAAATGGCTGACATCAAAAGAAGAAAACGGTATAAATTCAGATCCGGTGAAATGGAATTTTCACAAATTTTTGATTGATGAAAATGGAAATCTGGTCAAAGCTCTGCCTTCTTCCGTTAAGCCAATGAGCAGTGAAATAACAAGCTGGATCACTCAAAAATGATTCAAAAGAAGCCTGGAATAATTGCATTTGCAGCCCATCCGGATGATGCCGAACTTGCAGTTTCCGGCACACTGCTTCTTCAAAAATCACTCGGATATTCAACCGGTATCGTAGACCTTACGGCCGGAGACCTTGGCACCCGGGGAACAACTCAGGACAGGCTCAATGAATCAAAAGATGCAGCATTGCTGCTCGGACTTGATAGCCGTGAAAATCTGGGATTCAGAGACGGTTTCTTCAAAAATGATGAAGAACACTTGATAAAAATCATTCAGGTTTTGAGAAAACTTCAGCCTGATATTGTACTTGCCAATGCTCCATCTGACCGGCATCCTGATCACGCAAGAGCATCTGAACTCGTTTCAGATGCTTGTTTTTATTCAGGCCTAAGACGTATCGTTACATTCGGAGATGATGGAAAAGAACAGTCTGCCTGGCGGCCCTCAAGATTATATTGCTACATTCAGTTTCACTCATTAAAGCCTGATTTTTTTGTTGATATCAGCGCTTTCATGGATCAAAAAATGAAGGTAATCCTTACTCACAAATCCCAATTCCATGACCCTGAATCCAATGAGCCTGAAACAGTGATTTCTTCAAAACACTTTCTGGACAACATCAAAGAACGGGCCTCAGACTGGGGAAGACTATCAGGTTGCAGGTACGCAGAAGGCTTTATCATCAAAAGACAGCCACTGGTCAAAGACCTCGGTGCTCTCTTCTGATTTCAAGGTCTACCCAGCCTTCTTGTTAAAGACTTAGAAGGAATAGTACCATTTGCAGTAACCGATCATACATCTTAAATCAATATCGCCTCAAAAAAAAGATCTTGCTAAAAATCAATACGGAAGGCCAACTTATTTAAAAGCTGAAGCGAGTGTTTCAATTGAAATTCCTTCACCTGCTTTACTGTTTGAAAAAAAAGTATCTTAGTGATAGTGATTGAGTGAAAAAGCTATCACCAAAAGGAAAAACATCCCTGAAAATTATAATGACTTATGGATGAAGATGATTTTTACGAAGAACGACTTGACAACATTTTTGGCAAGGGAACAATGTGGAAACACAGAACCTTCAGGACAATCCTTGACCCATACTCTACTGAGTGGAACCAAACCGATTACGCAAAGAAAATTGAAATTCTTGAAACGCTAACTGCTGCTGGTGAAGACCTGGAAATTTTAATCAGAGACTACAAAGAGCGGTATAACAAACAAAACCGTAAAGACATTTCATCGAGCGTAGAGCATGCACTGATTCTGCTTTTTCAATATAAACTGTCTCAATAAGTTTCACTTACCAAACTATATATCGAATCTTAGCTTATTAAATCTCAGGAATCTACAGGTGTAGTTGTGATACCGTAAGCGGAGAAGTCCCGTAAAAAAAATTGTCGTTTACCTGAGGCAAACGACAATTTATATCCATGAGTTTCTGACCCAATTAATTCTTAATAAATCGGATATTGATAGTTTGATCTGAAGCAGTAATTGCACTTAGTAAATAAGTGCCTGCATCAAGATGAGATACATTAACAGATAGGTTATTCCTGTTAAATGAGGCCTGAATCTCCGATCCAATAATGGTAAGAATTCTTAATGATTTTATTTCGTAAGAACCCTTGGAAAGGAAGATAACATCATCAGCAGGATTAGGATAAATTGATAAAGTAACGAGCCCCACAACAGAAGTCAGCCCGGAACCCGGATTTGCGCTCACTTCAATTGTGTCCGAAGATAAATTAGTGCTTGGGCCATTTCCATTTCCTGTTACTAATGAAACAACATAAGTTCCTGCAGTATTAAAAATTATCGAAGGATTGATCGATGCACTGGTGCTGCCATTGCTGAAAGTCCAACCCAGATTCGGATTAACTGACCAATTCCAACTTGTTGGACAAGGATCAGAGGCATCGGTGAACTGAACGGTATCGAGCTCAAAAACCGAATTTGAACTTGAAGTAAATAATGCTGTTGGAGCAGCTGCAGAATTCTCTATAATATGCAGAACATTGTTTATTGAAGGCGAACAAATAACGTCAACATTTCCGGAGGGCCAGCGAACGATTAATGAATCAATACTTACAGATTGTCCAATACCAAAATGTGTATTCAGAGTTCCCATATAGCGGAAGCCTACTCCAGAGCGCACATCCCTGATTTGCTTTCCCCAATTTCCATAAATTTCAACCCTTGAACCTATACCGTTGCGGTTGCTGTTTGTACCCTCAAGGGTAACGGTAATCCAATTGTTAGAGTTACCATCATTCAGATAAGTCGTTGTACCAACCTGAACATCGAGAAAACCATCATTATTTAAATCACCAACTCCGCCCACAGTCATAGGAACAGAGTGTTCAGTAAACGTACCATTTCCATTGTTGTAAAGGATATGATTGTTAGTAAATACATCAGCAAATCCATCATTATTAAAGTCATAAGAAACATATTCTATGCTTAGACCTGTATAAGAATCGAGACCACTTCCGGCTGTAATATCTGAAAAAGTTCCATCGCCATTGTTGTGCATGAATTTATGCATTCCATCTGCATTTGAACTTGCCCCTACTACGGCATCCATCCAGCCATCGTTGTCATAGTCATTCCAGGCAGATGACCATGTTTGAACCGGATCCGCCATATTCGCCTGAACAGAAACATCTGTAAAAGTTCCGTTTCCATTGTTTCTATGCAACTCATTGATTTTAGCGGTAGTATTACCTCCTCGACATTTAGCAATGAATAAATCAGGCAACTGGTCATTGTTATAATCAATCCAGATGGAACCATAATTTCCTCCATTGGGATGATCACCCACGCCTCCCTGATTAAAGGTAAGCACTCCGGAACCGTTATTCAAATAATAGACATTAGGGGCAACATCGTGGCAAACAAAGGCGTCCAGATGACCATCATTATTCATATCAACAAAATTACTTCGCTGAGAAAATACATATTGTGTCCCACTCTCCTCAGTATATCCTGTTCCTAATCCATTAGACTTCATAAAAGTCACCCCGGATCCTCCGCCATAAAGCAAATCATTGTAACCATCATCGTTTACATCTCCTGCAGCAAGACTCCAGGTAGGGGTAAAAGTTGCAGAAGTGGTAGTGAAGTTGGCAGTAGTAAATGTGCCGTTTGTATCCTGCTCTCTAATCTGAATGTTGGTTGCACTAACAGAAACGATATCGTCAAGGAAATCTCCATTCATATCAACAACTGCTGTTGTGATTCCACCGGAAGGTCCATTATTGACGGGGGTGAAAGTCACTGCACTTGGATCAGCTGCAACGAGGGTATCTTCAATTAACGCAAAAACAAAACCGCTTGAACTCCAGATGTTATCAAATACGATGTAATAGTCGGTATTGGCAATGGCAGTAAAACTCGCCACACACAGAGCATTGGTGCCACCATCATCATCGCCGGTAACACAAGTCAGAGCACCGCATGTTCCAGAATAAATATGCACCCTATTATCTACATTTGCATTGACAGCAAAATCGGTGGTAATGGTAACAGCCCAATCCTGGCTGGGGGTATATTTATACCAGTTTGCAGCCAACCCCGGCGCTCCACCCGTAGTACAGCTTGTTGGAGCCGGTTCAGTTCCGTTAATTAGTGGAATAGGCAATTGCCCTGCCACAATCGTTTGAGCACCGACACAGGTAGACTGAGCGTAAGTTAGTCCTTTTGATAACAGAATTATTGAAAAAGCAAGTAACAGTTTCTTCATGGAGTTGTATTTTTGGTTGTTGAATTTGGATTTAGTCGTTACAATCATCAATAGAAAGAATGTAGTCTCTCAAAAGAGTGATTCCTACATCATCAACAAGAGTCCTGCCCAATAACGGCATGCGGGTATTTTCATCAGTGGAGTTCATTCTGAAATGCATCATAGACTTCGTTACATTTCCGGGCACTATAACCTGAATCAATACCGGATCAATTTCTTCGTCAGGTGTCACACATAATCCCATATTTGAAGGAATATGTGTTTCTGAAAAGGCCAATCTCAACGGACGATAATCGCAATGACTATTTTCCTGATGACAATGACTGCAGTTTGCATCTAAATAAGAGCGCAGACGTGTTTTTAAAGGCTGACTTACATCATGATAGTCAACAGTAGAATGGATTGAACCCGGCAAAGTATTGTTCAATATTCCCCGGGAAATCCAATATTGCAACTGGTTACTCGTCCCGGTTGAATAGGTATAGTTGGTATTAAGATTTTGAGGCTTTATTCCAATAGGAATAGCTTTACTATCGACTTTATGGCATGTAAGACATTCTGTTTCGGAGGGGATTCTGTATGTTGTGCTTTTGGGATTTCCATTGTGCAACCATGAAAGATTTTTAAAACTACCGTTCATCTGCAAAGTTGCTTCCGTCTGCTCTTCATTCCATACATATTCAGCAAAAATCCAGCCCTCAAATTTCTTAATCATCACCCGAGTTTCAATAATTTGGGTTTGGTCCCCGGGTTGAACATGATCATAATAAAATGTCTTTATCAAGGCCGTTCCAATTGGCACGTTTAGAACTTTGTTATCCGCCACGTAGTTAGCCTTTCTACCAGAAGGAACATATATAAAACGCTTCTTCAATGCATAATCCGTGAATAATGAGGAGGCTGGCTCGTATGGCAAAACAGCATCAGAAGGAATCTGATCTTTCATATGCCCCTTAAAAAATTTATAATCAGAAAGCTTGGGATAGGGCACCAAAGTCAAATCAACAGAAACAGCATTGCTGTCAGGAATTGGTGCCGGAACGGGAGTTTCAGAGGTATCAGGAAGCGGCACAGGCTCAGGAAATGGCCCGGGTGTCTCCTTTTTACATG
>JBEGML010000361.1:0-5057 GCA_041183145.1 Bacteroidota bacterium
GAATTCAAGGGTGATTATTGTCTCGTTGCTTTGGGCAGAAAGCCTTACACGGATGGCCTTGGATTGGAAAATGCCGGTTTGTCAACTGACGAAAAAGGTAGAATCCCTGTGGATGACCAACTACAAACTGCGGTTAAAGGAATTTATGCGATTGGTGATGTTGTAAGAGGTGCGATGTTGGCTCATAAGGCAGAGGAAGAAGGAGTGTTTGTGGCAGAAATTATCGCCGGACAAAAGCCTCACATACACTATCATCTGATTCCCGGTGTGGTCTATACCTGGCCTGAGGTTGCCGCTGTCGGTTTTTCTGAAGAGCAGTTGAAGGAGCAAGGACGCAAATACAGAAGCGGGTCGTTCCCATTTAAAGCCAGCGGAAGAGCCCGAGCGAGCATGGATACAGACGGGTTCGTTAAAGTTTTGGTGGATGAGAATACGGATGAAATTCTTGGTGTTCATATGGTAGGCCCACGTGTTGCTGATATGATTGCTGAAGCAGTTGTTGCTATGGAGTTCAGGGCCTCGGCAGAGGATATCGCGCGCATGAGTCACGCACATCCCACCTTTACTGAATCGTTTAAGGAAGCCTGTCTTGATGCATCAGCCAAACGAGCCATTCATATCTGATTGCATGGAATTTTGCTATGGATAGGCACGCAGTTTTATTAATTAATCTCGGAACCCCTGACAGCCCTTCCGTGGCTGATGTTCGCAGGTATCTTTTTCAATTTCTCAATGATCCCAGGGTAATTGATATACCTTGGTTGCTGAGAAAAATGCTCGTTAACCTGATTATCGTTCCATTCAGGGCTCCAAAGTCAGCTGCCATTTATAAAAAGCTTTGGACCAAAGACGGCTCTCCTTTGCTTTTTCATGGCCAGGAGGTTCAAAGAAAACTTTCATCCGCCCTCCCTGCTAATTACAAGGTTTTTTTAGCAATGCGTTATGGGAATCCATCAATCCCCTCTGTTATGGAGGAGGTAAAGAAATGGCAACCTAATCGTATAACAGTACTACCTCTTTTCCCTCAGTATGCTTCTTCTAGTTCCGGCTCTGCATTAGAATCTTTTCTAGTTAATATCTCTCGTTGGTGGGTCATTCCTGAGGTTAAAATACTAAGCCAGTATTTTTTTCATCCCGGTTATATTAAATCATTTATCGAACGCGGACGCCAATATCAGGTTTCAGATTTTGATCATGTACTCTTTAGCTATCATGGTCTGCCGGTAAGACAGGTAGATAAAGTTTACCCGGGCGATTTATGTAAGGATCATCATTGTGAAACCTCTCTTGATGAAGAAAATCTTTATTGTTACAAAGCTGCTTGCTATGAAACTACAAGAAGAATTGCATCAGGTTTAGGTATACCTGAAACTAAGTATACGGTGGCTTTTCAATCAAGACTTGATAAAAACTGGCTGAAACCTTTTTCTGATGAGGTTGTAGAAACGTTGGCAGGAAATGGAGTCAGAAAACTATTGGTTTTCAGTCCTGCATTTGTGGCCGATTGCCTCGAAACTACAATCGAAATAGGAGATGAATACGAACATCTTTTTAAAAAGGCAGGAGGAGAAAAATTACAGCTCGTGGAGAGTCTCAACGCTCACCCCGTTTGGATTGAAACTTTACAGGACTTGGTTCTCAATGGAAGTGGTCAATCTCCTGTTTGATTAGTCTTCATCATCCTGATCTAAAACTGCACCCGGTCTGATACTACCATATGGTCCGCAGGTTAAAATAACCTCGTGGGGCATGTTTCTGTACTCCTCAGGGCAACTCTTACCTTTAGAAAACCACAGGTGTCGAAATTCCTGGTTTGGTTTTAGGATTACGAAATGTGCAGGTGCGTCCTTTTCAAGTTTCGGCGGATGTCTTAGAAAGATACGCCGGGCTGCAAAAGCGCTTTTTTCAGGAAGCAAATCTAACATATCTCTTTTACTAAACCCTTCCCATAGTGCGGGAAGGAATCCTTGAATGGTAGAAGCTCCAAAATCTGATAGCTCAAACTCTGAACGTTTTTTTTCAGAACTTCTGGGCTGATGTCTTGAGCTTACAAAATCAATCGTGCCATCTTTTAGACCTTCCCAGAGTGCTTCAAGATCATTGGGCTCCCGCAATGGGGGTAATACTTTTAAATCCGTTCGAAATTTTCTTAGGTTGAGCTCGGTGAAAAATAGATTTAATACCGGAACGTCACAAGTCAGAGGTACTCCCGATTGTCTGGCTTTCCTGATAAGATCAACAGATTCTTTAGTCGATATTCCTGTAATATGAAGAGGTGCTTCGTTAAATTTACTCACTTCAATATCTCTGCTGACACAAATAATTTCTGAAAGCCTGGGAATGCCTTTGAGACCCATTTTTTGTGTATATGCACTCTCATTCACTCGGCCACCTCTGGAAAGGGGCGGATCCTGTGGAAAATGAACAGCAGGTACTTTCAAACTCTTCGCATATACCAACACTCTTTGCATTAAAAAACTATCCTCGATTGACTTCATGTCATCAGTAAACCCAGCTGCTCCGGCCTGCCACATGTCCATCATTTCGGCTATCTCCTTGCCCTCCATTTTTCTTGTCAGGGTTCCCAGAGGAAATATTTCACACCCGGTTTTTCTTGATTTTTCAAGGATATATTTTACCTGTGCTTTTTGCCAAACAGGAGGATCAGAATAGGGACTTGTCATCACCGTAGTCACCCCACCTGCCATAGCAGCCATTGAGCCGGTCTCTATGGTTTCATGCTCTTCCATTCCCGGATCGCAGAATTGTGCACCCACATCTGCAAGACCCGGCAATAAAACCATTTCACTGCCATCAATTTTTATAAAAACATCCGATGCAATCTCAATCCCTAATTGGTGAATTCTGCCTTCAGCGTATGAAATGTGAGTTCTTTTACCATGCAAAGAATGCCCGGGCCAGTTTACAAGTACGTTTGATATAAAGTATTTCTTCATCTCAGGTTTTGATTTTCAATAAAACAAGTTCAAAAAACAAGAAAATCAAACTAAAAAACAAGAAAATCCTCCAATCACTTGAAGTACCGTAAATATTTGCCTCCTTTTTCCCACCTGAAACCGTTGATGTTTCCGCAATTCGGAAATTTTTGTTCTTACTGCAAAATGATTCAAGCTCCTCTGTATTATTGAATCTCTGCTCTGATTCTGATCTTTGGTGATTTACCGAAATGAAACCCAGAGTATCCTGTCCGCTCAAACTCAGAGAGTAATGACCACTGTTTTTGATATGATTTTCAAGAAAAATTCGAGTTACACCCCCTGAATACTGGGCAATGGGAATTGTTTTCTCAGATGTGCCCACCCGATTCATTGTTGGCATCTGATCTCCTTGCAAGGTCTGGCCTCTCAAAATAAAAGGTTCTTTTCTCCCGGCGTTTACACTGATTTCAGTCGTGAATCTGCGCTGAAATGCAAGTCTGAAAATACATGGCACGAATAGTCCATGTCTGTGAAAATTCCCGCATGCATCACTTAGTGCCACGGAGATTAAAAATACCTTTCCGGCGCCTGCTTGAAAACCTGCTATAAACGCACTCCCGTCTCTGTAAGTTAATGCAACATCTCTCGAAGTAACTGTATTTTGAGTAATTAGGTAATGATTCAGAATTTTAGGTAGTTTAATGTTTGAATGCTGTTGCCTTGATTCCGAAAAGACGCCTTTAAATAATTCATTGCCATAGTTAATGTCGGTGATTTCTGTATCTGCAGTATCCTCTTTCAGGTACCATCCTGCTCCCTGTGCTTGTAAAAAAGTCTGATAACTTCGGAAGTCCAGATTCCTCTCAGGTGGAAATACGGCTACCGTAACACCCTCTGCTAAAGCTCTGCTCAATCCCTCCGCCAGGCCTCCCGGTATGTTTTTCCAGTTGTTAAGAAGAATTAAATCAAAGGATGCAAGCTTCTCATAATTCACCTCGGATGTATTCATCTCTGAGTAATCAATCAATGAATCGATCTTGAATAAGCTTCTGAGATATGGATTAAACTCATCCTCTGAAAGCTGCAATACTGAGGATTTCTCTATGACCTCGTATGAGAAAAACATTGAGTTATCAAAAGGAGTTTCCGGGTCTGTTATTTTCACTTCGCCTAATTGCCAACCGCGCGCGGCATGTAAATAAGATAGTTCAATGGATTTAACCTCCCCTGAGGAGAGGTTCGTGGTTCCAACAGCTTTCTGAATGCCATTAATTTGCAAGCTTATCGGTATCTCTCCACTCTCGCTTTCACCGTGGTTATGTACCTGAACGTTTAGTTTTGCTGCTTCACCGCCCAAGGCAAAGGGCTCTGAAAGCCATACCGAATCTATTGAAATATTTCCACGCACACCCTTCTCAACAGGCACAAGGGTGTAACGAAGATCTGTGTCTGAATTTTGTCGGAACTTTTCAAGTTGTGTGGCACTGCTCTGAAAATCTGAAATAATGTAGTGCACGTATGTTTCCTTTTTCTTGGGAGAATTTAATTTCATCCACTCCGTAATCTCTTGTAAATTATGACTTTCAGGCCCAGGACTGATTCTGGAGAGGGATTCGTTAAACTCTTCTCTGCTAAGTAACCTGGATGGAGACGTACTTAAGTCTTGCGTAATGAGTCTGAATCGGTCAGTTTCTTCATAAGCATTGGCTATTGATGAGGCCTTGGCTTTTGCAATTTCAAGGTTAATTCCGGCACTACTTTCAGCATCCATGCTGTAAGAATTATCAACAAAAATATCTACGACGCGTGGTCCGGCATTTCCAATCTCTTGAATGTCACCAAAAAAAGGTTTGGCAAACGCTAATACAAGCATTATCAGGGCTAAAGCCCGGCAGAGTAAAACTAACAAATGTCTGAGTTTGGTCTTCTGACGATTCTCTTCTTTGACTTCCCTCAAAAAACGAATGTCAGAAAAATAAACTTTCTTGGAGGCTCTGAAGCTGAACAAGTGAACTATCACGGGTATTAATACCGCTGCAGAAGCAATCAAAAACCCCGGAAACCAAAACTGCATGCTCAAAATTAAGAAGGATATTTCCGCTCAGCAAATATTAATAC
>JBEGML010000362.1:0-2690 GCA_041183145.1 Bacteroidota bacterium
CATATACACCACTCCGGACGGGAAAGTGCTAGATCAGCAAACATGCAATCAGCTCAGTATGAAAGGCAATATGATCATTCTGTGCGGGCATTACAAGGGCGTTGACGAGCGGATCCGCGAAAAGTATATCACAATGGAGCTTTCCATCGGCGATTATGTGCTCTCCGGGGGTGAATTGGCTGCAGCAGTACTGGTTGACGCGGTGGGCCGGTTGATACCCGGCGTGCTCAACGACGAAACCTCAGCTCTTTTTGACAGTTTTCAGGATGATTTGCTGGCACCACCTGTTTATACCCGACCTGCAGAGTGGGAGGGTATGAAAGTTCCGGAAGTATTGCTCTCTGGCCATGAAAAAAATATCAACGAATGGAGGTACGAACAAAGTGCCGAACGAACCAGAAGCCGAAGACCGGATATCTGGAAAAAACATGAACACTAGGGTGTGTCTGAAATATGTCAAGTGATAAAACAGGTAACACTGACGCGCTAAAAAAATCATAATTTTTTTGTTTGAAAGTATATTTAATAAAAACAAATAGTTTTATATTTGCAGTGTGATTGAATGAAACAACCTGAATTGTTTGTTTTTGGTTTAAACATTTCTTTCACGATGTTTCGAACGAGCCTAAAAAATTTGTAAACGTGAATCTTTGTTCAAACTGCGCTGCCGAAATCATACCCGGATCCAGGTTCTGCAACCGTTGTGGCGACAAGATTGCAGACCGAACCAAAGAATGCCCTGTGTGTGCCCACAAGGGACCTGTCACTTCGGTATTCTGTCACCACTGCGGATATCATTTTGAAGGTCAGCGCCACAAGGGAGAGTCCGCTCATTACGAGCCGCGATACTCGATCAATTTTAACGGAAATGTCGGCCTGACGGAACAGGTAAAGGCATTATTCTTCAAACAACTCAGAAAACGAGTGGAAGAGGAGCATGATCCGAGGAAGTATGCTGATTATGTGGAACGGTTTTATCAGTCGCGCTTCAGAGAGATCTATGAATTGAGATCACAGCAAATTGCAGACGATATCGGAAAATACTGGCTGCAGTTCGGTAATGAGGGGCTTCCTGAAATAGATAAAAGGCTGGAAACGGCATTCGAAGGCCTCCTGGACTACCTGATTATCCAGTTCTGTACCGACCTCAACGGAGTGCTGCTTCCAGCCGCCATACTCAACTACGAAAAGGTTAATCAGGACAAAACAGACCTCTGGAAAATGATTCGCGATTTCATGGATTTTGAGTTTGAGGATGAAATATTTTACTTCGATTTCATAGGTATGCGCTCCGATTTGCTGGCCAATGCCTGCAGAAGTTTTCTGGCAGCCGATGCCAAAGAACGTGTTTACTTCATCTGTGATCTTTCACTCAGGGGTAACTGCAGGGAGGGATTTGCCATGACGAACAGGGCCGTTTACTGGAAATCTGTACTCGACAAACCCAGAAGGGTAGCCTATTCAGAATTGAAAAATGTCAGGGTGGAAAAGGAGTGGATTACGATCAATGGACATTTTTTCAATGCAAACCGTTCAATTAACCTGAAAATGTGCAAGCTGCTCAAGAAGCTGAAGGGCTGGAAAACTACAGAAACCGAATTTGCAGGGCAGCGAGCCAGGCAACAACCGTCGTGGTAAATCCGGCACAATTTTTCCTTCACTTTTTTTTACCGTAATAAAGTAACAAGTAGTATCTTTGCACCCGCTTAACGCAGATGGAGGTTATAGCTCAGTAGGTTAGAGCGTCGGATTGTGGTTCCGAAGGTCGAGGGTTCGAGCCCCTTTAGCCTCCCTAAAAAAAGGACTTGTGGTTTTCCACAGGTCCTTTTTGCTGGGCGATTTTATGAAAATGCTCCGTTTTTATTGGAAGCTTTAAAGTTAGACGTCTCCGTACCTGTCCAGGTAATTCATGATTCCCTTGTAGATATACCACGACATTTCTTTCTGAAATTCCGGATCTCTGAGTTTCTGGTAATCGTTCCAGTTGTCAAAGAAAAGGCATTCGAGCAGCACAGCCGGACAAGCACTCTTTCTGAGAATGAAAAAGTTGTTTTCCTTATCAAGATCGCCGTCGGTGAAATTAAAACGGAGTTTCAGATTCAGTTTCTGATACAGTGCTTTTACTGAATTTCCAATTTCGGTAGCCAGAATGTCACTTTTGGTCTGACCGACGGTGGTATAAATTTCGAATCCGGTGCCTGTACCCGAGGGGCTCGAAGCGTTGGAGTGAACAGAAATCAGTATGGTTTCATCCTTTTTGAAGCTGTTGGCAATTTCAACCCTTTTGTCCAGTGAGACGTCTGTCGCGTCGTACGGATTCACCGTCATAACTATATTATAGCGAAGTCTGTGTGTATTCAGGTAAAGTGCCAGCATTCCGCCAATCTGTCGGTTAATTTCACCTTCATATGCAACTTCACCGGTAGGGAACGTATGCATTTTGCTCGGAGCAGTTGTATATTTTCCATTTTTGTCAATACCACCGTGTCCGAAATCGAGAACAATGTTTTTAATCATATCAGTGTATTTAATAGTTGTGCATTGAAGCAGTACTCTGGAGAAAGTCCGCCCTTGCGGGCAATTGACACACCAAACCTTACAACTTCCATGCCGGAAAGACTGTGGGCATCAGGATTAATACTGATTTTTATTCCGTGTTGAATCGCTCTTGGTATCAGTGTGTAGTCTAT
>JBEGML010000363.1:0-2746 GCA_041183145.1 Bacteroidota bacterium
ATCACATACATACGATCTACGAAAGCCTTCACCTTCCTAACCCTTGATTCTTTCCATGCCCAGATTTGTGGAGAGATATAGTAAATGCAGGTAATGTTGTTTTCTTTCAGGAATTCGGCAAGGCGCAGATTGAATCCCGGATAGTCTATGAGAATAACAGCTCTTGGCTTGAACTTCAGAATAGCCTCTTTGGCAATTCTGAAATTTTGCATGATGGTAGAGATATTTTTGACAACCTCATAAAAACCCATGAAGGAAAGAAAGTTCAAACTGCGCAAAATTTTTACGCCTTGCTCTTTCATGCGCTCGCCGCCAAATCCCTGTAGTTCTGCATCCGGATGGGAACGCAACAGGGCCTTAACAAGATTTGCTCCGTGAAGGTCACCGGAATGCTCACCGGCAATTATGAATATTCGAAGGTTATCCTTGTTCAGTTTTATCTCTGTTTTTGAAGAATAAATCTCTCAACGCCGGAAAATTTTAATATGCCGGTATCGATCTGAATGACCTGCTCCCAGACCATTTCCTCGTCGTTGTTAAAGCTCATGTTGATATTGTCAACCATTAAAGGGAACTCAATGGCGAGGCTGCCACCTTCGGCATAAACCCATTTTCCTGTGATTAATGAATCAAAGGAAGCGGTAGTAAACCGGGGGTTGCATGCCCCATCAAGCGGTGAGTTAAGATCGGGCAGAGACTTCGTAATTTGAGACTTTCTCGATACTTCGCCGTCACGTTTGAAGATATAGTTTATGGTATAATCGCTGCGCGTCTCCACTTTGAAGGTATCACAAACAGGTGAAAACAGAAAAACAGAATCTTTTATCTGTAACATGTTCAGGTTTGCCCGTGTGTATGATTTTACCAGCCATGTTCCCTCCAGACGTTTGGCCACGCGTCTCTTTTCACATGAACTTAATGTCAGGTGCAGGCAGACGATTAGTAGAAAAGGAACAGACAGAATTTTCATGCTTCCACGGTGAATTTAAAAATAAAAATACATGCTGCGTATAACAGGGTAATTCCAATAACACCACGTGCCGCGCGCAGACGATTAAAGTGCAGGAACAGAAAAAAAAGACCTAGGTTCGGTGTTACGCAAAGGCTTACTAGCGGGGCAAATATTTTTTTTAAAAAATAGGGCAAGAGAAAACTCTCAGGCTGAATAAAACTTAGGTTGCTTTTATAGTAAAGTAAAATCACAAAGACCGGAAGCAGCATTCCGGAAAAAAATCCGATAAGGAAATGATCTCCCTTGCGGGGCTGAGGTTTGATCAGAGGCTTAGGTTCCATTTTTTCAACTTATCGATGGCATGATGAGCTGTAAAATCAATCAGAACAGGCACAACCGAGACATAGTTGTTTTTCAAGGCGTGAATATCTGTGTCTTCTCCTGAGTCGTAATTTTTAAATACCCCGGTGAGCCAGAAATAACTTTTTCCTGAGGGATCCTTTCTTTCATCCAGTTCCTCTTCCCAGTTTGCTCTTGCCTGCCTGCATACCCGAAAACCTCTGAGGTTCTCAGGCGGAACAGCGGGAATATTTACATTGAGGCAATAACCTCCGGGCAATCTTTCGTGCAGAACTTTTTGTGTCAGCAATCCTGCAACCTGCGCAGCACCATCAAAGTTCGCATCCACTGAATGATCAAGCAGAGAGAAACCTATTGACGGAATGTCTTCGATACAGCCTTCCACAGCGGCAGACATGGTACCTGAATAAATCACATTTATGGAGGCGTTTGAGCCATGATTGATTCCAGACACACAGAGGTCGGGCTTGCGGGGAAGAAGTTTGTTCACTGCTATTTTCACACAGTCAACCGGTGTTCCGGTGCAGCTGAATTCAATGATGCCTTTTTCATTTCTGATCCTCTGAATTCTTAAAGTTGAATTGATAGTGATGGCATGTCCCATCCCGGATTGTGGTTTATCAGGTGCCACTACTACTATATCGCCAAAAGGCATAACCGTTTCAATGAGGCGGCGTATTCCGGGAGCAAAAATACCATCATCATTGGTAACAAGAATTAAAGGACGATCTGAGTCCCCAAAATCAGCAACATCCATAGCGTTCAAATTTCTTCATGCAAAGATGCTCCAATAATGTGAATAAAGCCAAGCCTCAATAACATGCTTTTGTCAAATTTAACTGAATAAGGCCCGAGCCCCTTTTTCGGATCAACTGGGTCAATACACAAAAAAATCCTTCTTGCTTTGAAATGCGATCAGCGTGGTTTTCTGAAAAAAAATAAAAAAAATGTGCTACACAACGGCAGGATTAGCAAGTGGGGCGCTGAGGAAACAAAGCATACAAAATGCAATTAAAAAAAAAACTCCCCCTGATGATTTCAGAGGGAGTTTTAAAAATATTAGATTTCAAGACTTACTTCTTTACGATTCTGAAAGACTTCAGCTTTTGTTTTTTCTGGTCGAAAACAGAAACAAAGTAAGATGCTACCGGCAAATCAGCCACAGGAACAGCGGTCATTTGAGTATTCACAGTCTGCATACGGATCAATTTCCCCTGTGCATCCAAAAGTTGAAGGGTATAATTTTCTCCTTCGTATCCTTTAATCTCAAGATTCAAAACGTCGGCAGCAGGATTTGGAAAAGCAGTGAGTGATATGCTGCCATTTGATTCGTCAAGACCAACCGTAATTAAATCGTATGAATGTTGAACTCCCTGAGAAACGGAGCCTGAAGAGGAAGAAACATATTGATAAGCTACCTGACCTATGCTATAG
>JBEGML010000364.1:0-2617 GCA_041183145.1 Bacteroidota bacterium
CAAAAAACATGGCCTCATTCGATATCGTCAGTAAGGTAGATGCTCAAACACTTGACAATGTGATAAACATTGCCAGAAAAGAGATTGTAAACCGTTTTGACTTCAGAGATTCAAAAACAGAAATCGAACTGAATAAAAAAGATTACCTCGTGGTGATTACCACTGAAAATGAAATGCGGATTACAGCAATAGAAGATGCCATCAGAAGTCGGATGATAAAACAAGGTCTTTCACCAATGGCACTTGACTTCGGCAAATCGCATTACGCTTCCGGAAACATGCTCAAGAAAGAAATCAAGGTAAAACAAGGCGTAGATAAGGAAACAGGCAAAAAAATCATCAAAGTGATAAAGGACCTCAGGCTTAAAGTAGAGGCGCAGATGATGGACGATCAGGTAAGAGTAAACGGAAAAAAAATTGACGAACTGCAAGCGGTTATTTCGCATCTGAGAAATTCAGAACTCGAAATACCCTTGCAATTCATCAACATGAAGAGCTAAGCAGACATACCTCTACTCATACTACCTCAACAGGATTAACTTCTGGCCGGTTCATATTGCCGGTTACAAAGATCCACGCCTGGCCTGCTCAATTTTGATGCTTTTCAATAAAGCCTGAAAATTTCCGCGGCCAAAAGAGCGCGCTCCTTTCCTCTGTATAACTTCGAAAAACAAAGTAGGACGATCTTCCACAGGCTTGGTGAAAATCTGTAACAGGTAACCATCCTTATCTCGGTCAAGCATTATTCCCAACTTTTTCAACTCCTCTGTATCTTCCTTTATATCCCCTATCCTCTCCGATATTTTGTCATAATAGCCATCGGGAACCTTAATAAACTCAACACCACGGCGCTTCATCTCCGAAACAGTATAAATGATGTCGTCGGTGCTGAGGGCCACATGCTGGCAGCCTGCACCACCATAAAAATCAAGATATTCCTCAACCTGCGATTTCGACTTCCCTTTTGAAGGTTCATTAAGTGGAAATTTGATAATGCCGGTGTCATTGCTCACAACCGTACTCACAATGGCATCACGCTTTGAAAACTCCTCACTGCCATCTAAGCCCGGGTGTGCAGAAAACCCGAGCGTTTTTTCGTAAAATGTTGCCCAACGGTTCATGGCACCTGCTTCCACATTGCCCTCCACATGATCTATGTACCTGAGCCCTGTCGGATATGGATGATAATCTGACTGATATCTTTCATAACCCGGCAGGAAAGCCCCATGATAGAAGCTGCGATCTATAAACAGATGTATGGTATCACCGTAGGTATGTATACCCGAGCGACGCACCTTACCATGTATATCGGTAATGGTCTCAGGCAAAAGACAGGGCACAGCTCCGCGTTTTACAGTCTCCTCAAAAGCAGTGTAGGCATCCTCCACACGCAGGGCAATGACTTTAACACCGTCTCCGTGTTTACGCAGATGTTCTGCAATCTCTCCATCCTGCTTCAACGGAGCGGTAAGCACAAGTTTTATCTTTCCCTGCTCAAGTACATAAGAGCATCGGTCTTTTAATCCTGTTTCAATACCGGCATAAGCCAGATCCTGAAATCCGAATGCAGCCTTGTAATAATGTGCTGCCTGTCGGGCATTACCGACATACAGTTCAATGTAATCAGTACCAAAAAGCGGTAAAAAATCCTTGGCCTCATCCTCCGGTTTATTCTGAGCAGGAGAAGCCGAAATATTTCCGATGGTGGAAAAATCCTGTGTTTTCATTTTAGAAATTAAGTTTGGTTATACTTCAAATGGCAAACTGAGCCACGATTTGTAATAATCACGCAATTCGAGTGACAGAGCCTCAGAGGTTATCTTCAAAGGACTTAAAGGATCAATCATAACTGCCACCACGTTGTTTTCTTTTTTCCCGATACTGCGCTTAATGGCACCGGGATGAGGCCCGTGGGGAATACCACCCGGATGAAGTGTAAACTGCCCTCGCCCTACGTTGTTACGGATCATAAAATCACCCTCCACATAATAGAATAACTCATCAGAATTGATATTGCTGTGGTGGTATGGGGCAGGAATAGCGAGAGAGTGATCATCATAAAGCCCAGGAAGGATAGAACAAATCACAAACCGCTGTGACTGAAAATGCTGATGAACAGGAGGAGGCATGTGATTTCTACCCGTGACCGGTTCAAAATCAAAAATAGACATAGCCCAGGGAAAGCAGTACCCGTCATAGCCAATAACATCAAAAGGATGATTGGCGTAAACGTATGGATAGACCAAGCCGCGCTTTTTTATCATGACGGGAAATTCTCCCTCCTCATCGTGCGTCTTCAGACCTGATGGCAATTTAATATCTCTCTCGCAGAAAGGCGCGAATTCCAAAAACTGACCTTTGTTATTTCTGTAACGCTCCGGTATCTCAAAATGACCGAAAGATTCTATCAGCAAAAGACGATTTGAATCAGCATCATCAAATTCGAACTTATAAATCGTACCGCGCGGAATCAGAATATAATCACCATATGCAAAAGGCAAATCTCCGTACATAGTCTGCAGTGTACCGGAACCTGTATGCACAAAGTAAAGCTCGTCAGCATCGGCATTCTTAAAAAAATAATCCTGCCGAATAAAAGCAGGCGCCAGCATTCCAA
>JBEGML010000365.1:0-2782 GCA_041183145.1 Bacteroidota bacterium
GTAACGACAATCCATTCTTTGATCCTGAGAAGGCCTATCAGCAAGTCAGGATGGCTATCAGTGGACTTTACATATCAAATAAACGGGAATTGAAACGTCTTGATTATTACGGTATTCAGCGCGACTCATTGATTAGGCTGAGGTCAGCAATTGAATCAAGGCTTTTTCCAATTAAAACAAAAAACAAAACCTTAGAGGAATATGAAGTTTTCTTGAGGACATATAGTGACAGCTGGCTCAGAGATTCTGTAATTAGATTACGCAATCGCGCTGCATTTGCGGAAGCTGTAAGGGAAAATACACCATCAGCCTATCTTGGTTTCATGCAGAAATACCCCGGTGCGGAGGATTCTTTACGTGCTTTGGTAAATTACGACAGGCGATTATTTGAAACCTATACAGCAACCGGAAAGTGCGAAGATTTTGAAAAGTTTATTACTGAATATCCGCAGAATCCATACGTTTCCCGGGCGGTCGATTCTGTTTATCACTTTTATCTCAAAACCGAGGATCCTGTCATACTTTACAGCTACATAAAAAAATATAGTTCATCCCCGCATATCAACGCTGCTTGGTCGGCTTTGTTTTTTTGGGAAATTAAAGATTTGAGTACTGAATCATTGACCAGATTTCTAAAAAAATATCCTGACTATCCTGAGAAAAACAGACTCAATGAGGAGATACAGCTGGCTGCAAAAAAATGCTGGGTGGTAAGAGAATCAGGTCTTGAAGGATGTATTGACGGATCCGGGAGGTGGATAATACCACCTTCATTCGAGCATCTTGAACCATTTTCAGAGGGCTATGCTGCGGCAATGAGTGGAGGCAAAGCGGGATTTATCAACAGAAAAGGGGAGAAGGTAATTCCGTTCCAGTTTGCAGAGGTTGCCTCGTTTAAAAAGGGATTTGCTGCTGCAAAAAATGAACAAGGATGGGGCTTGTTGAATCATGGCGGAGCCTGGATTATTCAACCTCAGTATGAAGAGATGGAGCACAACGGCGACTCCATGATTCTTGTATCCCAATCAGAATCGTACTTTTTCATTGATTACAAAGGCAAGCCTCTTTGGACGCGCACTTATGCGCAGCTCAGTGGATTTAAGGAAGGTCTTTGTTTGGCTGAGGACAGTGGCAAATATGGATATTTAAGACCTGATGGAACTGTTGCAGTGCCGTTTATTTATGATTGGGCAGAGCCTTTTTCGTCTGGATTGGCACGTGTGCAGCTTGGCGATTTTTTTGGACTTATTGATAATGCCGGTCATCAAATATTACCTGCTGAATATGATTTCGTGGGTGCTTTTGATAAGGGTCTTGCACTTGTAATCAAAGAAGGGCGAGCCGGATTTGTCAATGAATTCGGAGAGATAACGATTCCTTTACAGTTTGATGTTTCTGCCGAGATGCAGACCGGAAAGATTTTCAATGACGATCTTGCAAGGGTAAGAGTGAAGGGTAAGGCCGGTATCATTGACAGAGCGGGTAATTTTGTTATTCCACCCAAATTCACCGATGTGCAGCCTAATCGTTACGGAAACTCAGCAGTTAAAAAAGGAAATGCCTGGTTCATTTTAGATAAGAGTATGAAGTTGTTGCCATTAACGGGGATAGATTACATAAGCTCCTTTCGGGCAGGAAGTGCCCGTGCCAAAAAAAAGGGCCTTTGGGGCATCATTGATGAAAAAGGGAAATGGTTGGTAAAACCCGTCTTTGAGGGGATTGAAGCAATGAACAACGATTACCTGAGAGTTGAGAAGGAGGGGTTCTTCGGACTGATGGGTTCAAACGGAGAACTTATTCTCCCTGCACAGTATACCAGAATACAATTTTTCTCGGAAGATATGCTTCAAATAGAGAAAAATGGCAAACATGCTGTTTTCATACCCAATCTTATGCAATACCTTTGGAAAGAAAAAGATTTTTGATGCTTGTGGAATTAATTATTTCTGTGCATCCTAAGAAAAAACTGAAAATATGAAATCAATTCAATCTTTGATGTGTCTGCTGTTATTGCCTGCAGCACTCGTTTTTGCCGATGAACAGAAAAAAATTTCACCAGAAATAAAATCAGTAACTGTTTTTCTGAGTGGCGCACAAATCAATACCGAATCTCCGGTCAGTATTCCGGCAGGATCCGGAAAAATTGTGCTTGAAGGATTATCCGCCGACCTTGATGAGAATTCATTGCAGGCTCGTGGTGAGGGTGATTTTGTTATTTTATCAGTAGTCCGGACAATAAACTTTATTAAGAATGAAGAAGATAAATTACCACGAGAAATCCGCATTTTAAAAGACTCTCTGGAAGAGATTAACTCAAAAATAGAATATCAACAAAGCCTTAAGAAAGTATACGAGCAGGAGATGGCTTTCATAAAGGGCAATACCGACCTGGGAGGAAAGAACTCTGCGGTTAATGTTGTTGAGCTTGAGAAACTTACCGATTTTTTTAGAAGAAGAATGAGCGATATCGAGCAAAAGAATCTTGATACAGACCGAAGACTTAAGAAACTTAGAGAACAATTTTCCAAAGTAAAAAAACAGCTTGATGAGATGAATTCCAAGCGCCGCACCAGAACCAGTGAAGTAACACTAGAAACATACAGCAAGACGCCTGTGCAGGGTAAAATTATATTGACGTATTTTGTTAATCAGGCGGGTTGGACTCCTTATTATGACCTTAGGGCAAATGATGTAAAGGCTCCGGTTAAGTTGGAATACCGCGCTAAGGTTTGGAATGGTACCGGTGAGGAATGGGAAAAGGTCAGACTCTCTCTTAGTACGG